>VGPI01000006.1 GCA_016875595.1 Candidatus Cloacimonadota bacterium | reverse complement strand
TGTTGGATCAGGTTAATCGGTTACAAATAGTTACATGTCAAGTGCAGGGACATCGGCGAAAGTCGCAAGAGAACGGTTTTTCGGAAGCAACGGAATTGACATTCAGCTCCGAGACCCATCGGGATTGTAATTTAGATAGCAAATCAAACAGTAAAAAATGCCGTCCCGATGGGACTCGTAATGGTCATGGGATGGGTTCAAGGCTATCTAAAATGTCGTTCCGAGGGGACTTGTTTCGGCTTTGTTTCAGGGCAACTGATGGAAAAATGAAAAAAGTGCTTGACAGATACATTGTGGATCAGCCTGTTGGCACCTGCAAGGAGAAAACATTTATGAAAGTTTTTTGTTTACCTTGGAACACATGGTTGGAGTTTTTACGTGATATTCTCAAAGAATATCAATTGATTGCACCACTTGTCAGAGATGGCTATGCTGACTTCGGAGAAATTACGGCAGCAAACTGTGATAGGATAAAGTATGCAGGAAACACAACTACAACACCTCTCAAGGCATTTTTCTTTCCAATCAAAGAGAATGTGATAAGAAATCGAGAAAAAAGCAAGCGGGTTTTATTGGGAGTACCCAATTGTGATCTGGCGGCTCTCGAATTACTCGACAGCATATATCTCGGGGGTGACTTTGAGGATCATTTCTACAAAGAAAGCCGTGAAAATACGGTGATATTTGGTAAGGACTGTGACGACATCAAAGATAGCTGTCATTGCGTATCTTATGGTTTGAACCCGTACAGTGAAAAGAACGGCGATATCTCGATGTCCTATATGGAGGGTTGCGTTTACTTGTCGCCGATGAGCGCTAAAGGAGAAACATTCCTGGCGAAATTTGACCTTTCTCCAAGTGAGATCCTGGAAGCACTGCCTGAGCAAGTAGTCCTCAATCGAGATTCCATAGCAACTCAACTGAATGCTCAGACAAAAGACGTTCCTGATGAGAAAGCAAGTAGGATCTGCATAGAGAAGGAAAATCATGAGCTATGGAGAAAGCATGCTTCCACCTGCGTATCCTGTGGAGCATGTTCATTTATTTGTCCAACCTGTCATTGTTTTCTCTTATTAGATAGAAAGGGATTTGAAAAGGTCAAAAATTGGGATGCCTGCCAGTTGCCCGGGTTTTCTCGTGTAGCAGCCGGTGAAGATCCTCTGGCGAAATTGTCCGAACGGCTCAAATTTAGATACTTATGCAAATTTTCCTATAAACCGGATATGTTTCATGCTCTGGCCTGTACCGGCTGCGGTCGCTGTATTGATGCCTGCATTGGTAAGATCAACAAGAATGAAGTAATAACACAAGCGTTTCAGCAGGGATAACATTATGCGGGAATTGAATATTTATCGACCAATCAAGGCAGAACTGATCAAGGTAATTGACGAATCTCCATTGATCAAGACCTTTGTGCTCGTTCCTGAGCAAGAGATTTCATTCAAAACGGGACAGTTTATCGAAGTCACGGTTGAAAATGTTGGTGAAGCGCCATTTACGCCATCTTCCTCACCTTTGGAGACCAAACAACTTGAAGTGACGGTTATGAAAGCCGGTTATGTAACAGAGGAGATGCATAAAATGGTGCCGGGACAATATATGGGGATCCGCGGTCCTTATGGGCGTGGGTATCCATTGGAAGAGTTTTATGGTAAAGAAGTTCTGATCCTGGGTGGAGGTTGTGGTTTTGCACCCATAAGGTCGCTTCTATACAACCTGAAGGCAATTTCGGATAGATTAAGAAAGGTAACGCTTTGCTATGGTTCTAAAACGCCGGAGGATTGTATTTATAAACCTTATATTTCTGAATTAAGGGCAACTCCCAAGTTTGAGGTATTGCGCAGCGTTGATAAAGCGGATGCGAGTTGGCAGGAAAAGGTTGGTGTTGTTACGTTGTTGCTGGATGATGTCAAGGTCGATGTAGGCAATTCTGTCGCTGTGGTCTGCGGGCCGCCGATTATGATGAAATATGGGACATTCAAGTTATTGGATATGGGTTATCCGGAAGACAAAATATATTTATCGATGGAAAAAAACATGTCCTGCGGATTTGGTAAGTGCGGACATTGTGCAATGGGTCATTATTTTGTATGTAAGGACGGTCCGGTGTTTAGCTATAATGAAGTAAAAAACTCTCCGAATATCTGGATGTAGGAGTTGGTCATGAGAAAAAAAATCCTGATCGATTTAGCCCAGTTTCTTGGGACATCAGTTAATGGAGAATACAATTATGGTGAATGTAGCTATGACTTTCATCCCACTAATGTTGGAATGAAAGACATTATTGAACATGCCATTCTCAGATTCAGGTGCCGTCGCTGTGAAAATGCCCCATGTATAAGTGTTTGTCCTACCGAGGCATTGGAAAGACGTGAAGACAATGTTATTCGCCGGGCGGTCAATCTTTGTGTCAGTTGTCAATCATGTGTGGTGGCATGTCCCTTTGGAACATTATCCAATCGGATCATCACGAATTTGAAAAGTGTATGTGATCTATGCGATTTTGATGATGAGTCGGGTGAATTACGCTGCATGAAAACTGCTCCTCCAGGGGCGATAGTATTCACTGATATGGAACCGAATGAACAGGATCATATCTATTCACTGTCGGATTCAATCCTGATCAAAGATTACGCGTGGGAAGATCTTAAAAAGAACGAATAACATTTTGGCTATGGAGTAAAAAGTCCAATGGGAATTGAAATATTCTATTTTCTCATCTTTCCGGGATTGTTGTTTTCCGGGATCATGGGTGGTTTTATCAGTTGGGTTGACAGAAAGATCACGGCCAGAGTTCAATTCAGACAGGGACCGCCGCTTCTTCAACCTCTCTATGATTTTGTCAAGTTGTTTGCCAAAGAGACGATAATACCATCAAATGGCTCAATCACTACTTTCATCCTGGCGCCTCTTTTTGCTTTGTTTGGAGCAACGATATCCGCAGTATTTATTCTGTTGCCTGTTCTTGGCGTGGAAACTGGTTTTACTGCAGGTATCATCGTCATTCTTTACTTATTGAATATACCAGCCATATCCTACATAATTGGAGCTCTGGCTTCAGGTAATCCCCTGGCTGCGGTTGGTGCTTCGAGAGAGATGAAACTGATCCTGAGCTATGAACTACCATTAATTTTGGTTTTGATTTCCGTCATAATCAAATCGGGTATGGCAATCCGTTTCTCCGATATTGTTACCTATCAATTGACGCATGGAGCATTCATTGGAAGTTTGTCCGGTATTATGGGTTTTGTAACAATATTAATGTGCATTCAGGCAAAGATGGGCTTGGTGCCGTTCGATATGGCAGAAGGTGAGGGTGAGATATGCGATGGAATCATAATCGAATTCTCCGGATCTATTCTGGCAATATTCAAATTGACCAAGTATATCATGTTTCTGGCATTACCGGCCTTTGTTTCGGGTTTGTTTTTTGGCGGATTGTCCTTAAGTGGCATTAACATTCTGTGGTCGATACTAAAGGTATTTGCGGTGGTCCTGCTGATTACGTTGATCCGAAACACGAATCCACGGGTGCGTATTGAACAGGCAATGAAGTTCTTCTGGTTATGGATGAATCTAATTGCCGTAATATGTGTTATCTTGGCTGTATTGGGAATTTAGGAGTAGAAAATTGGGTATCAAGGAAAATTGCTTCAAGAAGTCGCTTTGGGTGTTTCATTTGAGTGCTGGCTCCTGTAATAATTGTGACATAGAGATATTGGATCTGCTTACACCGCGTTACGATGTGGAGAGATTTGGCATGAAACTGGTCGGTAGCATAAGACATGCAGACGTTTTATTGGTAACAGGAATCGTCACTAAAAAAACCAAAGCCCGGGTATTGGAGGTGTATGAGCAGGCACCTAAACCGATTATTGTAATTGCCGTCGGAACTTGTCCCTGTACCGGAGGTATTTTTACTTCAGGATATAATTTTGCTGGTCCTCTTGACAAAGTGATACCTGTAGATGCTTATATTCCGGGTTGTCCGCCAAAACCGGAAGCCATGCTGGCAGGTATCGTGAAATTATTATCTCAACCACCAAAAAGCGGCAACCCAAGAACCACCTCTGAGGCACAACCATGAATGAAAAGGACAATCTGATGAGTATTGAAAATTATATCAGTGATCTAAAGATTAGATTTCCGCAGATCACTAACGTTGAAGTCATAAATGTAAAACGCTTGATGGTTCACATTCCGACAAGTGTATTGGCTCAGATCACTGGCTATTGGTTCAACGAGCTTAATTACCGCTACATAATCGTATCAGCGATGGATTCAAAAGATGGCTTTGAATTGATCTACCACTATTCGGACGATTCGTCTGGCTGGATCATGAGTTTGAATGTCATGTTAGCTCATAATGAGCCCACCGTTGAATCGATGACTCCAATCGTATATGGTATTGAATGGATCGAGAGAGAGATTATGGATATCCTTGGCATTCAATTTCTAAATCACCCCAAACCGGAACGGTTCCTTTTACCGGAGAACTGGCCCGAAGGGAACTATCCATATCGAAGAAAGATCCGAAAGGAGGATAGATAAATGGGTAAGAAGACAATTGTACCAATTGGACCATATCATCCTCTTTTAGAAGAACCGGAGTTTTTTAAGCTATATTGCGACGGTGAAACCGTTGTCGATATGGAATGGGAAACGGGTTATAATCATCGAGGGATTGAAAAGATATGCGAATCGAAAACGTTTGAACAGGTCTTTTATGTTGTTGAACGTATCTGTGGGATATGTTCCACCTCACATCCCTTTGCTTATGCAAATGCAGTTGAAAGTATCGGTGCGGTCGAGATCCCGGTTCGAGCAAAACTGATCAGAAGTATTATCGGTGAATTGGAGCGGGTGCATAGTCATCTTCTATGGGTTGGGCTTGCCGGTCATTTCCTGGGTTATAACACTGTGTTTATGTGGGCGTGGAAGTACCGTGAGCCAGTGTTGGATATGTTTGAGATCATCACAGGAAATAGAAACAGCTATGCGATGTTTACGATTGGCGGTGTGAGGAGAGATATAGATGAAAATAAAGCCAGTCAATTGATCAAAGTATTGGAAGATGTGAAAATCAAGACAGATCTGCTGGTTGGAGCAGTTATGGATGATCCTGTGATCCATGCTCGATTAAAAGGGGTCGGAACACTAACGGCAAAGGATATTCATGATTTTGGTGCGGTGGGACCAACCGCGCGTGCTTCAGGTGTCGATATTGATGTTCGACGTGACGATCCTTATGCGGCTTATGATATGGTAAACTGGAAAGTTATTACGGTCAAGGAAGGTGACGTCTTTGCCAAAGCGGAGGTGCGCTTATTGGAGTTGTATGAATCCATATCAATTATCAATCAATGCTTGCAACTGCTCAAGAAGGAGAAAGAGGGAGACATAAAAGCAAAGGTCAGGGAAATCCCTGCCGGGATTGGGATTGGACATGCTGAAGCACCCCGAGGAGAGGTGTTTCATTTTGTAAAATCTGATGGTGGTAATAGCCCTGTCCGACATAAAATCCGTGCCCCCAGTTACAATTGTATTACCACTTTCAGAAGATCCTGTATTGGTGGAACAATCTCAGATGCTGCAATCGCAACTGCTGCAGTGGATCCATGTTATTGTTGTACCGAACGGATGATCCAGGTCTATGATCACAATTCAGGGAAGCGAACAATGAGTGCCGCAGAATTGATCAAACTATCACAACAAAAGACCGAAGAGCTAAACAAGCAGTTTTCGGCAAAGGATAGATCATGATTGACTTCCAGATGTTGATTATTATGCCGATCGTTATCGGAGTTGTTCTCTTCCTTCTGCCCGATAATTTGAAGATAATTAAAGGCGTTATATCCCTTTTAATCTCAGCTTACACAGCTTATCTATCAGTTATGGTGTTTTCTTTACCACACCAGTTTATAGCGACTCTGGGGAGTATAAATTGGTTATATATACCAGGATTTGAGAAATTCATGGACCTTAAAGTAGATGGACTGTCAAAGTTGATTGTCCTCTTTATCGGTATATTTGGATTTCTCTATTCGCTTTATTCACTATCTTACAACCGCAGAAGAGCGCCAAACTCGGAACCTAACCATATCCCAGGAAACTACCATACTTACTATCTGATTACTCTGGGTGCGTCATTTGGCGTTGCATTGACCGATAATCTACTCCTTTTCGTTTTTTTGTGGGGATTATTGGGCTTGACGCTTTACAAACTCATCAAGGGACACAATGAAGAAAGCTCAGCGGCGGCAAAGAAAACTCTGGTCTTGATCGGCGCATCTGATTCGGTGTTGATATTGGGGATCGGTTTGCTATACATCTGTTCACATACATTTAAGATCTCAGATATCCATCTTGGTACGACCACCACCCTTTCCACCGTCGCCTTTTTATCGCTACTCATTGCTTGTATGACAAAAGCAGGGGCTTTCCCATTCCATACTTGGATACCCGATTATACCAAAGATGCGCCGGCATCGATATCTGCATATCTGCCTGCATCTTTGGATAAACTCCTGGGAATCTATTTCCTTGCCCGCATGTGTATGAGTACATTCATACTTTCCGGCTGGGTTACGTTATTGCTTCTTATTATCGGAGCTTTGACAATCATAACCTCAGTATTGATGGCACTCGTGCAACATAATTATAAAAGATTACTTGGCTATTGTGCGGTCTCTCAAGTGGGATACATGATAACCGGCTTGGCATTGGGCACCCCGCTTGGTATTGCCGGTGGCTTGTTTCACATGGTAAATCATGCCATATACAAAGGAGGTCTGTTCCTAACTGCCGGAAGCGTTGAAAAGCACACTGGTAAGGAGGAACTGGGAGAACTGGGCGGCCTATGCAAGTATATGCCGGTGACCTTTGCTGCTGCCCTGGTCTTTGCGCTTTCCATTTCAGGGATTCCACCACTGAATGGTTTTTATTCTAAGTGGATGATATATACCGGCATCATCGAATTTGGTTCCGGCAAGGGTATAGCCAATCAACTCTGGATGATCTGGTTGACCTTGGCTATGCTCGGATCTTCATTAACTTTAGCAAGCTTCGTAAAACTGATATCCGGCATTTATCTGGGTAGAAAAAATGAACAGATCGGGACGGTGAAGGAAGTAGGTTTTCCGATGTTTTTCCCCCAGATCTTCTTGGCGATGTTGTGTATCGCTTTCGGTATTTTTGCTGCCCGATGGGTGATCCCGGAATTCTTTGAATTTACGGGGATTGGTTCATGGAAGTCACTACCGGGGCTATGGAATGCTCCTTCTGTCTCAATCATGATCCTGATCTCTATAATTGTAGGGTTCATCATCTATTGGATGGGAACCCTGAAAACAAGCAGAAGATCAGATAGTTTCGTTGGTGGTGAGAAACTACAACAGGAATTGAGTTTTTCATCGCTTGAGTTTTATAAGACAATCGGGACCATGAAGTTCTTTAACTATTTCTACGATAAGGCAAACAAGAAGTGGTTCGACGTCTATCACCTGGGTAAAGAATGCGTACTCGGATTGAGTTCGGCATTGAGCGTATGCCATACCGGTATTCTGTCCACCTATGTCGTTTGGGTGGTTTTGGGAGTGGCAACTATCATGGTATTATTAATCATTTAAGGATGAATTAGATGGAATTATATCTTATAATAATGCTAGCGTTGATGATTCTGGGTTCGATATATTCTTTACATGCCAAGGACTTGCTTTCTGCAGTTGTTTCTTATGGGATTGTAGGTTTTGCCCTCGTAATCTCATTTCTGCTTTTGCAAGCGCCAGATCTGGCAATAGTGCAAGTCGTGGTGGAGATTATCACTTTGATCATCATGATCGCCGTCATAACCAATACGACACATGAGACGGAGTCAAAAAAACTAGGTCTCGGCGCGATTTTTTATTCGGTTAGTGTGCTGCTTTTCGTTACGGTTGCCTTATTGTTCATGTCACGGTTTGCGTTTGTTCTGAATTCATTCGGCCAACATGTTACCCGCATGGCGGATAATTATGTGGGATCGGTTGCGGAAACTGGTAGTGCAAATATCATCACGGGTATCATCTTTCATTTTCGGGCTTATGACACCTTGGGTGAAGCCACTGTCCTGTTTACTGCCGTGATCGGAGTCATCTGCATTCTAAGGCATGAAGAGCTGAAAGCGCCTGATGCCGTGAAAATCGATGTCATCCAGACCATGCCCAAAGGTATGACTTTGGTAGTAAAAAATATATGCCAGTTCTTAGCGCCGGTGATCTTCCTGTTTGGAGCATATGTAGCGATTCACGGTCATCTTTCTCCGGGCGGTGGTTTTACAGGTGGTGTGATCATGGCAAGCGCATTTATATTTCAAATTCTTGCCGGCGGGAGTGTTCTGGACAAATTACGAAAGGAAAAATGGCGTCTGGAGTTATCTGAGAGCGTCGCGATATTCTCTTTTCTCCTCCTAGCTGTTTTGGGTTTGCTGATCGCAAGTGCGCTGGTTTTCTTTGCCAATTTTCTCCCTACCGGTAACATCGGCGAATTGGTCAGCGGTGGTATAATCCCCATTGGAAACGTGATCATTGGTATCGAGGTCTGTGCAGCAATTTCATCGATTTTTGTGGCATTGCTTATCTACAAAGATGAGGAGTTAGGATGATTCTGTTTATACTGTGCTTTATCCTGTTCGTGATAGGTTTATACGGTGTTATCATGCAACGAAACCTGATCAAGATCATTATCGGTTTTGCGATCATGGAGTATAGTGTGATTCTATTTTTGATCTTGATCGGCTATATTGATGCCGCGACAGTCCCGATCATTTCAGAGTCATTTGAATCAGGTCCCTTCGTTGACCCATTACCTCAAGCCATGATATTGACTGCGATCGTGATCGGACTGGCAACCAAAGCGCTGTTACTATCGGTGGCGATCCGTTTGTATAAAAAGTATGGGTCCTTCGATATACGTGAAATGAAAAATCTGAGGGGATAAGCGATGAACTCATTGATTCCATTGTATGTTGTAATTCCATTGGGAACAGCTTTCCTGACCATTATCCTGGGGAGATGGTTTAAAGCGATCAGTAAAATTCTGACAATACCGGCGTTACTCTTTTTAACCGGACTTACCTTTTACCTGATCAGTCAATCTCCGCAGACCATAGTTTACCGAGTTGGCGGTTTTGCTGACCTACTTGACATCCCACTGGCGATATTCCTGGTTGCCGACGGATTTACAAATATCCTGCTGCTGATCATATCCGTAGTCGGTCTGTTGGTGGCACTATATTCCCTTGATTATACAAAGCGATTTTCAGCGGAGGAAAAATTCTATGCTCTGCTCAACCTGATGATCGCCGGGATGTATGGTGTCGTTCTTGCCGGTGATATCTTCAATCTCTATGTCTTTCTGGAAATTGCGTCCATTGCATCGTATGTTCTAGTAGCGTTCAACATCGAAAAGCAACAACTGGAAGCGACATTTAAATATCAGATATTGGGTGGGGTCTCATCATTACTGATTCTCGCTGCCATCGGGTTTATCTATTGGACGACGGGAACATTGAACCTGGCGGATATTGCACGTCAGCTTCCCGATGCAAATGCCTTTCAGATATTTGTTTCGGTGCTTTTGATAAGTGGTTTTGGATTAAAAGCCGCAATGGTTCCCTTCCACTCATGGTTACCGGATGCTCATTCATCAGCACCATCACCCATATCCGCAATGTTATCCGGTGTCCTGATCAAGGCGATCGGTATTTATGTCATCATTCGATTGTTTTTCAACATCATTCAGATCAATCCCCAAATCGCCTTAACGGTTACGATCTTGGGAACTCTGTCTATGATAATAGGGGTCTTTCTTGCCATCGGGCAATGGGATTTCAAGCGATTACTTGCCTATCACAGTATCAGCCAGATGGGTTATGTGATTCTAGGCATCGGGATGGGGATGCTGATCTTGGCAAATGGCGGAAAGGAATCCATTGCGAATCTGGCAATAACCGGTGGTCTTTTTCACATGCTAAATCATTCAATCTTCAAGGCATTACTATTTCTCAATGCCGGTTCAGTCGAATATATAACCGGTACTCGTAGTTTACAGAAGTTGGGAGGTTTATCCAATAAGATGCAGATAACCAGCGGAAGCTCCTTTGCCGCATCGATGGCAATCTCTGGAATCCCACCATTCAACGGGTTTTTCAGTAAGATCATGATCATCTTTGCAGCTATCCAAGCCGGTTATTATTGGCTCGCTCTTTTGGCTGTCATTGTGAGCATCGTTACTCTTGCTTCATTTACCAAGGTTCATAAGTATGCTTTTTATGGAGATCTGCCCAGTAAGTATGAAAACGTAAAAGAGTCACCCTTCAGTATGGCATTAGCCATGTCTTTGATGGCACTGCTTTGTTTGATCATGAGCTTAATGATTGTTCCAAGTGTAAGGGCAATATTTCTGCAACCAGCAGTTGATGCATTGATGCAGACTACTAATTACTCAAGCATAGTATTGGGGAAGTAATATGAAATATATCACACTTTTCTTAATGACATTCATATTATGGCTGTTATTCACTTTTACGTTGGGTATTTATAGCTTGATTATCGGGTTTGTGGTGTCGCTTGTGATTACGCTTCTCTTTGGCAACCGCTACTTGAGTGATTGGAAGTTATATTACAATCCTGTCCGTTATTTCTGGGCACTTGTTTATCTTGTGATATTTATCTGGGAATGTCTAATAGCAAATTTCGATGTTGCCTATCGTGTCCTAAGCCCCAAAATGCCAATCAAACCGGGAATTGTAAAGGTGAAAAGCAATCTTAGCTCAGATATCGCCAAGACCTTTCTGGCAAATTCGATTACGATGACACCCGGAACGATTACTGTCGATGTGATAGATGACAATATCTATATCCATTGGATTTATGTCAGTAGCCAGGATCCCTCCGTTTATACAAAAAAATTGATCGGCAGGTTTGAAAAACTATTAAAAAAGGTGTTTGAATAATGATTGACATACTATTATATATCCTGATGGGAATGAGTTTCCTGTGCTTCATCCGCGTGTTACTGGGACCAACCATGGCTGATCGGATGGTAGCGATCGATATCTTCGGTATCCTGGTAGTCGGTATCTGTGCTTTATTGATTCTCAAAACCGGGAGATTATTTCTGATCGATGTGGCGATCGCCTGGATAATGCTGAGCTTTATAGGAACAATAGCCCTTGGTAAATACCTAACGAGGAATAAGTTAGATGAATAACATAAGTGTGATCCTGATTATCGTCGGCATTGCCTTCGATCTTTTCGGATGTATCGGTTTATTGCGGCTTCCAGATCTATACAACCGCCTACAGTCAGCTACAAAATGCGTTACATTGGGTACTTGCAGTATATTATTGGCTTTATTCCTACATTATGGATTCACGTCTGTTGGGGTCAAAGCATTGATTGCCATACCTCTGTTATTTTTTGCATCAACAGTGGGAGCACATATTCTGATCCGTGGTGCATATAAGTATGGCTTGAAACTCACTGATAAGACAGTTGTTGATGAGTATAAGGAAGTGGATCAATGAAATATCCGAAGTTACGAGAGTTGAAGGAAGCGATTATTTCATTGTTTTCAAAGCCCTATACGCTACCATATCCTAAAGGTGAATTCAAACCCTTTACCGGATATAGGGGCAAACCAGTGGTCGATGAAGATAATTGCGTTGGTTGTGAGACGTGTGCAAATGTTTGTCCGCCTAATGCGATCGTCTTTTCCGATAATACGGAGACCGGTATTCGGACGATAACTCGGGATTATGGTCAATGCATATTCTGTGGACAGTGTGAAGAACATTGCATTACCGGAAAAGGTGTGAAACTCTCTGATGAGTTGTTTGACCTGTCCTGCCTAGATAGATCGGTCTTGGTGGAGAAACAGGAAAGGGAATTGATCTTATGCGATAATTGTAATGCCATAATCACCACTCGGGATCATATGCGATTTATCTACGATAAACTGGGTCCTATTGCCTATTCTTCCGTCTTGAACTTGAGCATGCTTAACCAGAGATTAAAAATAACAAAATCAGATGACACTGACCTTGAGATCACTGACGAACTACGGCGGAAGAACGTATTCAATGTTCTTTGCCCAAACTGCAACAGGAAAGTGCAAGTAAAGATATTGTCCTGATTTTACCGATAAACTGTAATCGTAGCATGTGCTCTTTAGCCAGTTCTTATACAAACATGATGCGTTACGCGTTATACGTTACGAGGTCTCCTTCCTCCGATCTCAACTCTCAATATCCATGGTAATTTCCGGTGCCAGAGAATCTTTGTTCACTTTTACAAGACGATCAAACACTACTGTTCGTTGGCATAGGAAACAGATTGAAGAGTGATGATGCCGTAGGGATCATAATCTGTGAAAACATCATTCCAGAAGGGCGAAGAAGGGTATTGATTGTCGAGAGCGGAATTGAGAAATATGTGGGAAAGATCAATCTGCTCGCTCCTGATATTCTGGTATTGGTGGACTGCACCGATTTTGATCAAGCTCCCGGTTATTTCAAATTGTTTTCCATAACCGATACGCTAGATAATACGATTCATACCCATACTATCTCTCTACTCCGGCTCTCTGAATTCTTTGCTATGCCTATCTTTGTTCTGGGTATCCAGCCCGAATTCGTTGGGTTCGGTGAGACCATATCACCTCAAGTGTTGGATACGGCAAACAGGTTGATCCACATGATCAATGAGATTGCTTAGAATCAATGACCGAATCCAAACTTTGGCTGTGGAGTAGTCAACAGCAGTGAGAAAACCGCATCCGTCATTCCGGCGCAGGACTAACGCCAATTTTGATAATGTATAAGATCAAGATATCCGGCGTGGTTCAGGGGGTCGGATTTCGTCCTTTTGTCTACAATCTTGCCAGACAGATGAGTTTGAATGGTTTCGTATTGAATTCCAGCGCAGGATTGGAAATTGAAGTGGAAGGAAGACAAAGGGATCTTGATCGGTTTGTTGAGTCGGTTCAAACTCTTCATCCAAACGCGGCAAAGATCGTGAAGTTTATGATTATCACATTACCCAATCAAGGATATGAGCGATTTGAGATCAGACAGAGTAATTCCGGAGCCGGCTCCACTATGATCTCTCCTGATCTGCGAGTCTGTGAAGATTGTATCGAAGAATTACATAGCCACGGTGACCATAGACATGAATATCCATTTATCAATTGCACAAATTGTGGTCCCAGGTACTCAATCATAGAACGGACACCATACGACAGACCGCTTACTTCGATGAAGGATTTTACGATTTGCGGTATCTGTCGGGCTGAATATGAAAACCCAGCCAACCGAAGATTTCATGCTCAACCGATTGCCTGTGGCACTTGCGGACCCAAATTACGATTTCTGGATGTTAATTTTAATGTTGTCGATGGTGATCCAATTTCCAATTGCCGCCGGGAGATCCTGAATGGCAGGATCATTGGCATTAAAGGTATAGGTGGTTTTCACCTGGCATGTGATGCTATGAACGAAGATACAGTGTCCAGATTGAGAATACTCAAGCGGCGACCTGCCAAACCATTTGCTGTGATGTGCGATTTGGACTACCTGGCTAACATCGTCAATTATACCAAAGAACATGTAGATCTGCTAAAATCACCTCCAGCGCCTATAGTTCTGATCCCCAAAGTAGTCATGACCAGTTCAGAATTATCAGTAAGAAGCGGAAGAAATGATTGTATAAATCAAGCGAGTATCTCAAATCTCATTCAGTCACCAATTGCCGATTCCGTGGCTCCGGATAATCACAATCTCGGTGTATTTTTACCTTATTCACCCCACCAGTTGCTTTTATTCAATTGCGATGGTTTTCATGATCCTCTTTATCTTGTCATGACATCAGGTAATATCGATGATGAACCGATTGCCAAGGAAGAACATGAACTGGATGGACTATGTGATTACTATCTGAGCCATGATCGTCCTATTCTGAATCGGTGTGACGACTCGGTCATAGCCGCTTCAATGACAGATATGATCTTACTTCGCCGTTCCAGAGGCTATGTTCCCTCACCGATATTGATACCTGCCGAGACGATTCCCACCTTGGGGACGGGTGCTGAACTGAAGATCTCCTTTTGCCTTGCTCACAAGGATCTCATCTATATGTCACCCTATATAGGGAACAATAACAGCAAGGCAACATCAGATTTTTATCAGGAGCAGATCGATAGATACATCAACTGGTTCAGGATCAAACCAGAATTGGTTGCCTGTGACTTGCATCCAGATTATCTTACTACCCATTATGCAGAAAAAACTGGTCTTCCTATTATTAGGGTTCAACATCATCATGCCCACATAGCATCAGTGATGGCAGAAAACATGATTGATGAACCCATTATCGGTGTCTCCTACGATGGAACCGGTTACGGAGAAGATGGCGCTATCTGGGGTGGGGAGATCTTTATTGCTGATTATTATACTTGCGAAAGAAAGTATCATCTTCAGTATATGCCATTACCTTCAGGAGACACATCGGTTTCACATCCCATCAGAATCGCTTACGCTTATCTTCAATCATCGGGGATCAATACGGAATTTCTTACAAGTATATCCGATTTTGAAAAAAGAGTGATCGACTCACAACTCAAGACAAAACTTCATCTCTTTCAGACATCCAGTATGGGGCGTCTTTTCGATTGTGTGAGTGCGATGCTGGGACTTTTTCCTAAGATAACATTTGAAGCCCAGTCTGCCATGGCCCTGGAACAGCTCTGCTGCCTCGAACAGCATTTAAACATTACCAGTTATCCATATCGCTTAGAGGATATTGTAGCGAAGCATTCCAATGCTCCGAAGGAGATATCAGTACGTCCAATGTTGGAAGCGATCTCAAAGGAAATTCTGGAGGATGGGTCAAAGTATGTCATTGCCAGCAAACTCCACAAGACCATTATTGAGTTTACAATTGCGGCTTTGGTTCAATTGAGACAGGAATCAGGTATAAAAAAATGTGTTTTGTCTGGAGGGGTGATGCAGAACATGGTTCTTTTTGAGGGCTTGAAAAAGGGCTTGTCACAACAGGGTTTTACCGTTTATTATGCCAGACAGTTACCTGCAAACGACGGAGCTATTGCCGCCGGGCAAGTTCTGATCGCGAATTGTAGAATAAGATAGAAGGAGTGATAGATGTGCTTGGCGATACCGGCTATCGTTGTAAAAAAGACACATAATGACATGGGGATAGTGTGCCTTGGCGGTGTGGAAAAGGAGATATCGCTGATGTTTACACCGGAAGTCCGGATTGGCGACTGGGTGATGCTCCATACCGATTTTGCCATTCAGATCATTACCGAAGAAGATGCCAGAGAAACCCTTGCCATCTTCCAGGAGATCCCTCCGGCGGATCAAAGAGAAGAGAAGATATGAATTGGAATAGGTTCAGACAACCGGATCTGATCCTGAAGCTGATTGGTGATCTGACAGAATATAAAAAACAGGTCAAATTCATGGAGGTCTGTGGCAGTCATACCATGGCAATTGGACATTGGGGATTGCGTAAACTATTACCGGAAAATATCATTCTCATTTCCGGTCCAGGATGTCCGGTTTGTGTCACACCTGCTACAATAATTGATTCTTTGATCAAATTGAAGAGTGTGACCATCACTACTTTTGGCGACTTAATGCGTGTTCCGGGCTCGCATCAGAACCTCGAACAAGCACGGGCTCAGGGTTGTGATATTCGTATTGTGTTTTCTCCGATGGATGCGCTCAAGATTTCCCAGGATCGTGAGACGATATTTATTGGGTTGGGTTTCGAGACCACCATCCCCGGGATCGCCTTCAGTATTGTCAATGCTGCCAAGAACAATAACCAAAATTTCTCCGTCCTATCATTAGGTAAATTGATTCCGCCGGCATTGGATGCCCTCCTTGATGATAAGGATCTGAAGGTTGATGGTCTCATCCTACCCGGTCATGTGAGCACGATCATCGGCATGATGCCCTATGAGTTTATTCCGTATAAATTTGGGATTGGTGGCGTTATTACCGGGTTTGAGCCTCTGGATATAGTACTGGGAGTAAAAACACTGATAGAAAACCTCGATCACCCCCGGATCATGAATGAATATAGTAGAGTGGTTCGACCCGAAGGTAACCAAATTGCGCTAGACCTGATATCTGAGGTCTTTGAGATCACCCATGCCCAATGGAGAGGTATTGGCGAAATACCGGATTCGGGATTGAAAATCAAAAGTAAATATGCAGATTTTGATGCCTTTCGTAAGTATGATATCAAGACCTCAGACCTGGAGGAAAATCCACTGTGTCTGTGTGGAAATGTCCTGAAAGGGAAAATCCTGCCACCGGAATGCCCACTTTTTGCCAAGACCTGCACTCCAGATTATCCGATCGGGCCTTGCATGGTTTCTTCCGAAGGAAGCTGTGCAGCATATTACAAATATGAAAGATAAACATATTATCATGAGCCATGGCAGTGGAGCGGCTTTGACTCGCCAATTGATCAAAGAGGTCTTTGCCGGGGAGTTTCGAATTTCTACCCTTGACGATGCTGTCTGCATCGATGGATCTCTCACTGTCACTACGGATGCCTATGTAGTCAATCCGATATTTTTCCCGGGAGGTGATATAGGTAAACTCAGCATTACCGGAACAGTCAACGATCTTTGTATGAACGGGAGCAGACCTGCCTACATATTGGCTAGTTTTATTCTGGAAGAAGGCTTTGCGATCGACCAATTACACAGCATTGTAAGTTCAATGCAAAGCACTGCAGAAGAAGCAGGTGTCCAGATTATAGCGGGAGATACAAAAGTGGTCGAAAAAGGTAGGTGTGACGGACTTTATATAACCACAGCGGGGATCGGTTTTCTACCTGGGGGAATACATCTGGATGCAGGGAAGATTCGATCGGGGGATAAAATAATCGTGAACGGAACTCTAGGTGATCATGCTATTGCCATTATCAATGCCCGTCAGCAATTGGGATTAACTCCTGCTCCGGAAAGTGATTGCGCACCATTACACGAAGTGATCCGGATTTTACTTCAAAATACGAATTTGAAATTTGCCCGGGATGCTACGAGAGGTGGGGTTGCCACTATCCTAAACGAGATTTGTGATGATACCGGATTGGGTATTATTATCGACGAATCATCTCTACCGGTAAAATACTCCACTCGTGTGTTATGCGATATGTTGGGATTGGATCCTCTATATCTGGCAAATGAAGGAAAACTGATCGCTTTTATTGGAGAAGCAAACGATGATTTGTTATCACTACTCAAGACCTATAAGTATAGTTACGAGGCGGCTGTCATCGGACAGTGCACTAATGAGGTCAAAGGCGTCTTTCTTCGGACGATACTGGGTCGTCTGAGACCGCTGTTGATGCTGGCTTCAGATCCCTTGCCTCGAATTTGTTAGTACATTTTTTGCCAGAGGGGATCTAATGCATGAAGCAGCAATTGTCCGATCACTGCTCGATCTTGCCTTTCAGGCAGCTACAAAAGCCGGATTGAGTAACGTATCTTCTGTCAATGTGATGACCGGCAAGATCCATCACCTGGTCAATGAAGTCTTGTTGTTACACTTCGATCTGATGAAAGCTACTTACAATGGCTTTGAAAGGGCGGTCTTGCATATAGAAGAAAAGGATGTGATTATCCAGTGTTACGCTTGCGGACAAACTAAAGAACTAGATAGACCGTTCTTTATCTGTCCAAATTGCGAGTCACCAGATACGAAACTGATCGCAGGCGATGAACTGCATATCATATCAATCGAGGGCAGTAGTACTTAGAACATGGTCATTGGTACTGACAGAAAGAACCTACAGAGTATCGATTACCACTTTCAAACCTCTGCTTCCTCGATTCAATGAATGATAATGATTAATAAGGAGGTAAAGATATGTGTCCGCAAGATATCAAGATTATGCAAAGGATCTTGACCGGCAATGACCAGATTGCAGCAGAGGTTAGAGCATCTCTGGCAGGGAAAGGAATTGCCTGCATCAATCTTATGAGTTCTCCTGGTTCCGGTAAGACCACACTTCTGCAGAAAACGGCGACAAAACTAAACAAAGGGATGTTCGTCATCGAGGGAGATATTTATACCACGCTTGATTCAGAGCGGCTTCAATCGGCTGGAATTGGCGTGTATCAAATCAATACAGGTCCATTTGGCGGTGATTGCCATCTGGAAGCTGCATGGATTCGTTCCGCATTAAATGAAATTGACCTCGCCGGGATCGATTTTCTGTTTATTGAAAATATAGGAAATCTCGTCTGTCCGGCAGAATTTGATATCGGAGCTCATAAGAACATCGTTGTCTTGAGCGTGACCGAAGGTGAAGATAAACCGCTAAAATATCCTCTTGCTTTTCGTAATGCTCAGCTATGTTTGATCTCGAAGGTTGACCTTTTACCCTATCTTGATTTGAACCTCAACGAATTGAAACAAAATATCAAGCGGATCAATCCCCAGTTAATGATGATCGAAATATCATCTATAATTGAGAAAGGTCTCGACGATTGGATCAATTTTATCATGGCTTGCAGACAGAACGCGCCTGAGGGATAGAATGATGAAACCAAGAGCGGATGTTCTGAATATGATAAGCCATATTAATCCGTTATCCACTTCACCTGTGACAATCCTACTGATCTTATACGGTCGAGATACTATGCGCAACATGGAAGATTCGGTGGAGACCGCACGGGATCTCGACCGTAGGTGTTAAAAGTAAATTGTATTCTCGATATTATGGAGCTATATTTAAGTGCAATAGTGAATTTTCTGTAGAAACTCTGATGTTTTCGTGTCCGAGAAGCATACACATGCGATTGTTAAATACTGGAAATTTATTGTGTTCACCGGAATTCGGAAGAAAATACTTGACGTAGAGATCGACTTTATAAACAACGTAGCGAGTCGCTAAAGAAAGAAAAGAGTGTACGAAGTATGGAAGGAATGATGTTCTCAATGAAGCCGATGAGCAATAAACTGGGTGTTACGCTATATAACCGCGGTGTTCATCATGTAATTGAAAACGGATACTTTGGGATGTCTTACTAACAAACTAAACGAAGATCTTAAAAAAAAGGAGCTGGAATGAACAAGAAATTAGAAGCTGTATTTCAGGTGCGGAATAACGTGATCTATTCCGTTACGGGGAATACCGCGATCAAAGACGCCGTTGATAAAATGAATGTCCACAATATTGGAGCTTTGATGGTTGTCTCAAAAACTAACAAGATTGAAGGGATATTCACTGAACGCGATGTCATGAAAAAACTCGCTTCAACCAATGACCTAGTTGGTCATCTTCCCGTAAAAGACATTATGACCCCCAAAGAGAAGCTCGTATCTATAACGGGTGATGAAACCATATCCGAAATCATGGATATCATGGTGACAAAGAAAGTAAGACATCTCCCAATTATCGATCAAAATGGTATTTTACAGGGTTTGGTTGCCATGAGAGATGTGTTTAACATTTTGCTGAAAGACGCCCGAAGAGAAAGTGAGGACATGAAGAGCTATATAATGGGTAACTATCCCGGTTGACGATTTGAGATAAACCGAAAGAACACTATAATCGTTTTCTACCCATATACACTTCATTTGACTACTGCATCAAAATTGAGAGCAAGCTCCAGCTTGCTCTTGACGTGTAGTCCTGAAGAGAATAGTGGAAAAGCATGGTAGAGCAAGACCATTGAACAAAACACAGCCGGCTCAGAGATGACGGATCAGGCGTGTTTTTTTGTAGAAATCAGTCAAAAGTGGTCGTTTATCGGACGAGTTCGGCCGTTTTGCCTCCCTAAATACCCTCTAAGAGGGGCTTTTTTTATCCGCTCCCATAATCTGGGCACACCTCTCCTATATCAAGCCAGGAGTATTTTGTAAGAACATTTCAGATTGAGGAAATTGCCCCCATCAACAGGTAGTCAGCCGTCTTCTTCAAGCCCATATAGATTGATCTACTCCAGCCAAGATGTCTCTTAAGTACGCCAAAACTGCGCTCAGCCCGGTACCTTTGTTTCGATATGGCGTGATTGAAGGCCTTGATCTCAGGTGCCATCTCTTGGTTTTTCTTCTTCTTTTGCATGATCCTGGAGACTAAGTTCTTCTCTTTCAAGAGTTCCTCATTTGCTTGGCTGCAGTATCCTGTGTCAGCCAGGACTTCGGTAGCTTCAGGATGATCCAGAGATTCCGCAGGGACTTCAGTATATGACCATCATAAACCTTGGCCGGCGTTACCTCAATTGCCTGAACCAATCCATATTCCTTATCCACTACTGTGTGTCCCTTGAAACCATAGATGCTCTTCTTGCCTTTCTTTATCCACCGGGCATCGGGATCCTTGGATTCTTCTACATTTAACTCAGTGGACTGAAAGGTAGTTTGTTCTGGGATTTCCTCATCACCGACAGGTTCAGTTTCTATGATCTCCTTCTTGCGGGGACGGGCATGGGACTCTACCATAGTGGCATCCACGATCACGCCCTCTGTGACCTTGATGTTGTATTTACTCAATTGACGATTGATTTCGTTCAGAAGCTTCTCGAAGATATTCTTGTCCGAAAACCGTCTCCGCCAACGACAGATCGTGGAATGATCAGGGACAGGGTTCTCCAAACTCAAATGACAGAACCACAGAAACATGGCGTTGTAGAATAGCTGTTCTTCCATCTGATAATCAGATAACTTGTACCAGGACTGAATCAGCATGATCCGGAACATTACCTCTGCG
>VGPI01000005.1 GCA_016875595.1 Candidatus Cloacimonadota bacterium | reverse complement strand
TAAAGTAAAAGTGTAGAGATTAGTGCCCAAAATTCCCTCTCGGCTATATGTATCAATACGTTAGAAGATAAATTGCTCAAGTTCGGCTAGGCGTCCATCCGGAGTTGCGCCGCATGCCCTGCCAAATGGTGCATGCGTACTGATCGCCAGCATGGACGGATCGTAAGGCTCGCCCAAGTAGTTCTTCTGTTCCGAGACAAATTCACAATAACGGGTGAAGAATTCCTCATAATAACGGTCAGCGCGGGGGTCATTATTTCCCCATTTGGGAGCGTGCATCGCCTGCCGGCGGAGATCCTCAAAGCCCTCCCAATTGGCACTGAGAGCCGTCCGGAGTTCATCGAGGTCGTGCAATCTCTGAGTGGTAAATAGCTCCTCCACGGCGGCAAAGCTATTGACCACATTCACCATTCCACTGCTCAGGGTGGTGGGGGCACCGTTCACAATGGCGCCGCCGTCGTCGAGTGACTTGCCTCGGGTGATGCAATCCCTGACCAGCATGGCGGAAAAGATCAGGTTGCAGATATTGCGGTGGGCAGCCATCACGTAGTTCCAATAGCGCTGCCAGTGGCGGATGGTGAGCCGGAGAATGCTGAGGTAGTTATCTTTTAATAGGGCAATATCCTGGGGAATGGGCATGGAGTGAAGCTGGAGTTTGGATATGGGGTCAAAGCCGCCGTTGATCGCCAGTTCAAACAGCTTGGCATGGTTGATGAAGCCCGCCTGGACGATCCCATAGCTCATCCCCTCCATAGTCGGTTCGGTGCAACCGCCCATAGCGGCGTATTTGCGGATGGTCGCCAGGGGCAGTTTGCTTTTCTCCAGTTCATGCTGCAGATAGATCCCAGTATTGAAAAAGGCGGGGAATCCCACGCCGGTCTTGACGCATTCGATGGCTTTCATCAGGAATTCGTCGCTGAGGCGGTCGTCATACCAGATGGAAAGGGTCGGTTGGGTGGTCTGACAATTGATGGCTGACTGCAGGATTAGCAGGGAAAGCGCATTGTCGGCGGGACGTCCGGCTTCATCCAGACCGCCGAGGATCATGTTCTGGTAGAGGTTGCCGGAGCCGAGTCCCTCCCAGGAAAAGGATGCCATATATTCGATCTCGGTCATTTTGATCCGCAATGCCTCGAGCAATTCGAGCGCAGCTTCGGGAGTGATCAGCCCCTTGTCCAGATCACGCTGGTAATAGGGATACATATAACGGTCGAAGCGACCGGGAGAATAGCCGAGATGCGCTCCTTCGATGTGACCGGCGAGATAGATGAACCACCATGCCTGCATGGCTTCACGGAAGGACTGCGGAGGATTTGCCGGGACTTGATGACAGATTCTGGCGATCTCCAGCATTTCCTCTTGGCGGATGCTGTCTTGTTCCTGCTCTGCCAGCTTGGTAGCAAGCCGGGCGTGGTTCTCTGCCCAAATGATCACTGCCTCGAGGGTCTTTATCCCCGCTCTCCAGAAAAAGAGCTGTTCGGAGGAGGTAAAGTCAGTTATTTCGTGCCTGTCGATCTGCTCCTGAGCGCGTTTGATGATGCGGGTGAGCCCTTCCGTCAGGGCGGTCTCAAAATCCAGGACGTAGCGGCCTTCCGGCGCCGGATCGTGCGGAGCGGTGTAAAGCCCCATCTGCCAGCCCTTTTCAATGAAATCAGCTTGGGGGTAGGACTCTTTCCAGACCCGGTCGCTCTCATCCTGCATACAGCGTCCTGACCAGTATTGGGCAAGCTCTTTGAGGGTGGCTTTGTCATCCCGGGGGATGAGGAACTTTTTACCAAACATATCGTAATTGCCGGAGCGGGCGAGCTTTACGCTGAGCTCGATGCCTCCGCCGGTGCCGATATCGGTGAATTTGTCCTGTGCCTCCTGTTCTTCACGGTTGAGCTCACGCAGGACGTATTGGCAGGCATAATTCAGGTAGGGTATGGCACCGCGGACGTATCCGGTCTTGGTTCCCACCAGCAACTCATCGTTTCTGATCTGGGGACTGAGCTGCATCATTGCCTGAGCATGACAAAAAGCACGGCGCTCCAGAGGATTATAGCCGTCACTTGCCTGGTGGGCTGCGGTATAGTGAGTTATGTATTCCAGATCGATATGCAGCGGAGAGGAGAGATATTGCTGACGCAGACGTGAAATGCGTATGGTCGACGGCTCACGGTGAACCTCCCGGGGTTCGGGATCGGTAATGGTCTTCATAACTTACTCCTGAATATGGTTTATGCTGTTCTATGGTCTCTTTGTTCCGGATCATGCGCAGAGTAAAAAAAGTCAATCAATTTCTTGTGCCCGTTTTTTGACTTGACAGAAAGACAAGCGCTGGCAAGGAAAGACACAAATAGAAATGGAGGATGATATGCCGGCATTTTCCGTCAATGAGATCATCGAAATGGCTGTGCAGATCGAGCGCAACGGCTATGCCTTCTATAGCGAGGCGAGTAAACGCAAGGATCTGGACAGCACTTCCCGTGAGTTTATCGAGCGTCTGCGAGATGCCGAATTCAATCATGAAAGGACTTTCCTGCAATTGCGTGAGGATCAGGATCTGAGCGTTCTGGAGCTTACCCCGGAGTGGGAATTGGTGGCAAGTTATCTGAAATCCATCGTGGACAGCCGCATCTTCTACACCCCCGATGCTGCCATCAAACTTGCCTCAGAAGCCAAAAACATCCGTGCCATAGTGGACTATGCCATTCTGTTTGAGAAAGATACGCTGCTCTACTTCCATGCGATCAGTGACAGCATCAGTCATAAGCGGGCAAAAGCAGTCCTGCGCCGCATCATCCATGAGGAAGTTTCGCATGTGTTGTGGTTGAGCGACTACCAGAAAAACCTGGCATAAGCAAGACCTGATGTTCAAGCGACTCTATGCACGGCTGCTGATGCAGCGTGGACTACGTCAATTGGTCTTGGGCAGCCGCCGGCGTGCTCATCGTCTTTTCCAAAAAGCCGCTGCTCGAGAGCCCTCTCCCTCAAATCTGTATAACCTGGCTTTGGCTCATCTGAACCTGCTGGAATACGACCAGGCACGGCAGATCCTGGAGAGCATCTTTGATCCGGAAAAGCCGGAGCCCCTGACCGCACTCGGTTTGGGACAGACCTACCTCTTGCTGGATCGGTGGCAGGAGGCGGTGAATGTGTTTCAAAAGCTCTCGGATTGCTATCCTCAGCTCAGGACACTTGCCGATTATGCCGCCATGGCGGCTGAACCGGAAAGACGTAAGTGCTATAGTCAGAGTACTGATCTGCAGTTCCAGGCGATGCTGGCACGCGAGGATGGTGACCGGAGGCAGGCGTTGAAGCTGTTGCAGGAAGCTGAATCCCTCGCTCCTGAAGATGCCGTCCTGAAGCATAATATCGGGGTGCTGCTGATGGAACTCAAGGCCGACAAAGAACTGATCCTGTCCTATTTGCGTCAGGCAATGGCGATGGCACCGGAGAACATCCCCTTCAAGAAACATTTCCGCAAGGTATGGGCAAAGCTAAGCCGCTAAAACGCCGGAAACGCTGGTTGCTCTCCGGATTGATCCTGCTATCCATCCTCGTCATCTTTACTTTCAATCCCCTCTCCATCCGTCTGATGACGCTTGGAGTAGCGGTTTATTACAACATCGAACCGGCTGTTTTCTATCGTCTGATCAACACTGAAAGCGCTTTCCGCTCGTTTGCCATATCGCCCAAGCAAGCCGTCGGGCTGGGTCAGATGCGGGAAAATACTGCCCGATACATCCATCCGGAATACCGCAGCGGGATGCTCTTCGTGCCACTGTACAACCTCAAGCTCTGCGCCCGTTATATCAAGTACCTGCAAAAGAAATACAATAAGAACTGGACGCTGGTTTTGGCTGCTTACAACTGGGGTGAGACCAATGTGGACCGGCGGGTCCGAGGGATGCGGATCGAGACCGGCAAGGACTACCGGCATCTGTTTCGCGACATCCGTGAGACCAGTGCCTACATCGACAAAATTCTCAAGCGGGATACCCGGTCCAAAGAAAAACCTTGACGAGATTGACGCCCTGAAATTGGTATTTTCCAAAGACAGATTTGTCGTATAAGACGAAGAACGAACAGGAGTAGATTATGGCAAGCGATCAACGCGGATTCTCGGTTTATACCGTGATCAGCATCATCCTCTTTCTGGCGCTGGTGGCGGTTTTGGCGCTACCGAGTTTCTTTAATCTGGACAAAACCAAAAACGAAGAGGACTGCCTGAACAATATGAAAGCCATTTGGGTGGGGACAATAGATTATCTCAGGGACTACAATCAGGATTTTAGCGGCGATCTCACGGTCTTGCTCAATACACCCAAACGTCATGACCAGAAAAAGAATACCTATCTCAATACGATTACCAAATGCCCCGAATCCCGTGGCAAAGACAAGACCGGATATATCGTCTTCGGTAAATATGTTGCCGACCGGATCGGCGAGGAAGTGAAACACAATTTCGGCGCCATCGTCATCTGCCCCAATCTGACCACTTATCCCAAACATATGATCCCCAAACAGTTCTATGAAAATATGGAGCCGACCCAGCTCCAGAACTATATGATTGATGACATTGATTATATCGACCAGCAGACCGGATCGAACGGACGTCTGAAAAAGGAAAAACTACTAGAATACATCAATATCTGGCAGACGGATCCCGATGCCTTTACCAAACGCAGAGGCAATTCCACCGTGTTCAAAGACCTGCTTTTCCCTCAGAATTAAGGGTACATAACTCGCCGGCGGCTGCCAAATCGACATTAACTTCTATGGTGACGTTCCGGCGTCACTTTTTTCTATCCCGATAGCAGGAGCGCTTTCCGACGGCGCCAGGAAGGATTAGTATGCAATATCAGGAATTTCTCAAACATATTTACCAGAAATACTCCGGCAATGTCAAGCTGGAGCTGGACAGGATGCAAAACGTCCTGGCGGAGATGGGCGATCCCCAGGAGCGTTTGAATGGTTTTCACATTGCGGGTACCAATGGCAAGGGCTCCGTCTGTGCCGCATTGGAATCCATAGCGCGGCATCATGGCTTGAGCACCGGACTCAATACTTCGCCCCATCTCATCGACTACTGCGAAAGGTTCCGCATCAGCGGCAGGGAAACTTGTTTCCAAAGCATCCTCGACCTCTTTCACCGCTATGAGCAGACCTTTGCCCGCTGGAATGCCTCCTTCTTCGAGATCACCACCGCTATCGCCTTCCAGATGTTCCTCGAGGCAAAGGTCCAGACCGCCATCATGGAAGTGGGACTGGGCGGACGCCTGGACGCCACCAATCTCTTTGTGCCCGATATCACTGCCATCACTTCCATCGGACTGGATCATGTCAAGACCCTGGGTGGGACAGTGGAATTGATCGCTGCCGAAAAAGCCGGCATCATCAAGCCCTCCATCCCGGTCATCCTTGGATTTATTGATGAATCCCCCCGCCAGGTCATACTGGATATTGCTCAGGAGCGCAAGGCACCTGCGTTTGTCATCGGAAAGGACTTTAGGGTGGATAATGTCACCACCGGCAGACAGGGGATCGGATTTGATTACCACTTCGGCGACCTACAGATCAAAGGTATCCGTTCCAATCTCAGCGGCTTGCATCAGGCAAATAACCTCGCCATCGCCATCACCGCTTTCATCCTCTATGCCCGTAAGCACGGGATCAAACTATCGGTAACGAAACTCAGAAAAGCCCTGATGACCATCAACTGGCAAGGCAGGATGCAGATCCTGCAGCGCCACCCCACCCTGATCATCGATGGCGCCCACAATGTGCAGGGCGTCACCAGTTTAATGCAGAGTTTGACCCAGCGCTATCCCCGCCGCAAGTTCGTGATGATCATCTCCATCCTGGCAGACAAGGACTATAAATCCATGATCCGTCTCCTCTGCCAGCATGCCAAGGCGGTTTATGTTGCTCAAAATGGTTCCGACCGAGCCGCTTCAGTAGCCGTGCAAGTCAGACAAGCACGCCGTTACCTGTCCAATGTCCATTCTGCGCCATCAGTAGCCCAGGCGTTATCTCTTGCCCTGCAAAAGACAAGCCCCCGCGATATCATCATCGGAGGGGGCTCGCTATATACTGTTGGTGAAGTATTGGAATACTACCGCAAACCTGATTAATCCTGAGGCGGATAAGGGGGAGAAGGAGGCTGGTAGAAGTGGGGTACAACCGAGTTATCTTTAATGACGAAAACGAGCACGGGCACTGCGATACCTGCGATTAGCGTCAACCAAAGCCCAATACCGACAATCTCAAGGGATAGTTCTGACATTCTATAAATATCAAACAATCCCACCAATCCACTTGCTCCGCCAGCGCCGGCCACAATAAAATTGAACGGAACCGAAAGGGTTCTGCTTTTATCCTTGATCAATAATAACGCGATGCAAATGATAAATAGGATCAAGGTAAGTATCCCATCGCCCGATATACCTGACACTGTGAATCCAAAGGCAGAAGCCCAGGGTAAAAGAGCTGCGACTGCGCCGACGACGGCGGCGATCATGATGAACAACCGTTGCTTGTGCATGATATCTCCTTTTTTATAACTGCGGTATAGAACAAAGCTCAGACCGCATTTTTTTATTGCGGAACAAGCGTGGATGGATCATCCAATACTGTCAATGCTTTTTTCGAGGCGTTCCATAAATTGATCGGTTCACAGATCAGATCAGATTTCTTAATCCAAAAAAGATCATTACCACAATTAATACCACACGAAAGAATATTGGTCGCCTCAAGCGGTCAAACAGGTCTCTTCCGGTGACTGTCCCCAGGATCAAACTCAGCGAAACAACCGGCAGCATCAATACCGCCAGCAGATTGCTGGACAGTGCCTTGACGATTTCCCAACGCAAGAGATGATGCATTGCCCGCATCGATCCACACCCGGGACATTTAAGCCCGGTATAGCGACGAAAGGGACAGTCCGGCAAAACCTGGATGGAGGCAGGATTGAAAAAAACCAATCCGGCTAACACCAGCAAAAAACCTATGATTATTATGTTTGTACTTCTCCATTTGCCACCGGATGTTCCAGTTCCGTTGCGATACTGATCATCTTGAATATGATCCCTCATTCTGTTCATCGGCAGCAATTAGATTTAGCCGTTTGTTCCTGAAAGTTGGTTAAGTCATGCCAAGCTAATCATGACAGATTGCTCAGAAAAGCAATGATTCCGACAACCAAGCCGATCCAAAAACTGACCGTTACCCACTGTTTGGCTTTTCCCGCGCTGATTCTTGCCTGGTCCATGTTTCCAGCTGCCAGGTGAGAATTTGCCTGGCTGGCGTAGACGATGCTCATGATGCCTCCGATCAGGCAACAGAAGATAGTGACCAGGATCGCCTCGGTCATAAAACTCTTGAAAGGAGGACGGTCGATAGATGGTCCGGGTTGATATGGACCACTCTGATAACCGCCGGCACCCTGAGGTCCCTGATAAGGTAACTGACCGCCCTGATTTTGCTCCCAAGCCGGTTGCTGTTGTTGATAGGGTTGCTTGGGTCTTTGCCGTGGATCTTGATGGCTGGGAATGCCATATCTCAGGGCGTCCATGACCTCGGAGCAGGTGCCAAACCGCGCTGCCGGGTTCTTGTCCAGCATCCGGAAAAGGACGGCAACCGTCTGATCAGAAATATGGGGATAATACTGTCTCGGATCGGGAATTGGCTGATTCACCACCTCGTTCATGATGGCGAAATCACTGTCGGTATTGATGTTGTAGGGTACGCGTCCCGACAGCATTTCAAAGAAGGTAACGCCCAAGCTGTAAATATCCGTCCGGTGATCTACTTCTCGTGGCGTTTTGATCTGTTCCGGGCTCATATAGATGACCGTGCCCACGTTCTGACCGGTGGCGGTCATACCCTTCTCGCCAACGATCTTGGCGATACCAAAATCCAGGATCTTGACGCGGTCATTGGTGTCGAGGATGATATTGGTCGGTTTGATGTCACGGTGGATGATCGAGCATTCATGAGCAAACTGCAATGCATTGAGAATCTGGGTCAGAATCTGGATGGCGCGTTGTTCGGGGATTGGTCCGGTGCTTCTGATGATCTCCCGCAAGGTCCTGCCTCCAGCATATTCCATGATCATGTAATAGGTTCCAAATTCCTCTACCAACGCAAACAAACTGACGATATTGGGGTGGATCAGTTTTGCCTGAACCTGTGCCTCTTTACGAAAGCGGTTAACGAAACTACTATCCTGGGTCAGCGATGGACTCAGCGCCTTGATCGCCACTTCCCGTCCCAGTTGCTCATCCGTTCCCTTGTAAACCTCGCCCATGCCGCCTTTACCCAATAAGGACAGCACCTTGTAACCTTGAACCATCGCCCCTTCAGCTAACATACTTCATTCTCCTTTGGCATCTATTTCCCGTAGTTTCCACCACAAGTATCATGGTTTTTCCTGTCAATCCAATTGTCAAGATTTTTGTTCAGTGTCCTTTTCTCCTTCCTTGCCTGAAAGCGGGTATCACTTCTTAATCCCCTCTTAATCAAGCGTTAATTATTAACGCTTGATTAAGAGGGGATAATGACTTGATTAAGAGGGGCAGGCAAGGATGACCCGGCATGAAATTGGTTGACCAGGTGGTCATATTCATCTTCGGTGAGCAGTCCGTCGGCATGAAACTGATTGTAAAAGATGAGCAGGTCTTCGGGTAGGGAGCGGATGCAGGTGAAACAGAGAATCAGGATTGTGACCTAAGTTATCGCATAACTGCCTTTACTGCCAGGAAGCTGTATCTGTCAGTGGCAAAGCCGAGCAGCCGGTCGAGTAATTTCCAAGCGGGAAAGGGCAGAGGTCGGGTGAACCTGGTTAAACGGAAGAGGGTCATGGCTTTGTGGAAATAGAGAAGGGAGGTGGTCAGGCGAAAACCATTCTGGTGGAGGATGGTCTTCATCTTATGCCGGTCGAAGCTGTGCAGATGTGCATCAAAAGGCGTTTTCCGGTTGCAGTGGATGCACAGTGAATAGCGGATGGTCTCTTTATAGGGCACCGTGATCAGGAGGACGCCACCGGGGTTCAGCAAGGCACGGCAGTTCTGCAATGCCTTTTCCGGTTCCACAAGGTGTTCGAGCACTTCCAGGAGCACGATCAGATCAAATTTCTGATCCAGTTCCGGCATCGCACCGGCATCACCAAAGACGGTCCGGACTTGCGGTTCCAGTTCATGGATGCGTTGGAGATTGGTCTCACTCAAGTCCATGGCGGTGACCTGAGCCCCCTTTCGAGCAGCCGCGATGCTGAACCATCCCCTGCCACTGCCGATGTCCAGGATGCTCATGTCCTTCCTGATCCCGCAGAGATCGAGGATATACTCGGTTCTCCGTTTTTCTTCTGTCGTCAGCCGTTCGCTGCGGAAATAGTCAAATTCCTCGGCGTCCCGGCGATAATGCTCTTTGTAATCCATCTATCCGACCCTGGAGTCGTGTTGTGTCAATTTCCGCATGCCGGATATTCCTTGGGAACGGCGCTGGGGCGGGAGCCGCAAATCCTTTCCCGATGAACACCTCCGCTCATATCCTGATTCCTTTGATTGTTCCCTGGTTGAGTTTGAGTGCGGGTTCGCCATGGATCATCATGATAATGCCGAGTTCTTTACCACAGGCGGGACATAGGGGCTTGCTGAAGGTGCTCACCCGGCTGAGACCGACCAGGTCTTCGTGGATGTGGCTGATGATGCATTTGATGATCCTACCCTTTCCGGCTTTGAAATAGCGGAAAAGGAGGCGTCCGCACTGACATTCGATATCGATGAGCTTTCCTGTTTTCATATCGCGGCGAGGATGGTGGATGGCAGGGTTTTTGTCAAGTGCGAAAAGAGGGAGATAGTTACACGGATGGAACGGATGCGACGGATGGACACGGACTTGTAAGGTTGGGAGAGTTGAACCACGGAAGACACGGAAATACACGGAGCGGTGTTATTGGTTCAAAGTGCTCAATTTTTATGGTCTTAGCGTGGGATGAGCGGGAAAACCCGCTGGTTGTCGTAGTGGCGAAAACGCTGATTATCAGTGGCTTGCGGAGGGATGAGAGCAGATTTTTCTTGACATAAAACCTAATGATTTATTTGGTATGACTTTATTGAATGAACAGCGGTTTTTTTATCGCAGAACATAGAAAAAACGAAAGGAGAAAAACCATGACGAAAGCAGATCTGGTCAAGATCATCTCGGAGAACACCGGCATCATTCGCAAAGACGTGGCAGTAGTCGTTGACGAACTGCTCAAATCGATCAAAGACAGCTTGGGCGAAGGAAATCACATCGAAGTCCGCGGCTTTGGCACCTTCAAACTGAAAACCCGCAAACCCCGCATGGGTCGCAATCCCAAGACCGACGAAAAAGTACCGGTACCGGAAAGAACCGTCCCCACCTTCAAGTTTTCCCGGGAATTCAAGCTTTCCGTGATCGACGTCAAAGGCAATAAGTAAGGTCGAGGGAAGATAATGCCCTGCGGAAAGAAACGAAAAAGACATAAAATAGCGACTCACAAGAGAAAGAAGCGTCTTCGCAAGAACCGTCACAAGAAGAAGTAGTCCGGTCAGGAACCGGATAAGTCCGCTGTATTGAACCATTTCAGGAAGCCGGATATTTGATCGATAGCCGGCTTCCCTGTTATGCTGAACTGCCTCGTCCGGTGTTTTTGCTTGACAGAACCATGCGGCGAAAATCATTTCGTCTGGGAGATTCGTTTGAATGATCGAGATAATTAACGAGAAATGCGTCGGCTGCGGTTTGTGCATCAAGGCATGTGCCTATGATGCGATCGTTTTGAAGGACAAACTCGCCGAGATCGACCTGGGCAAATGCACCCTGTGCAATGCCTGCGTACAGGACTGCCCCTTTGATGCCATTATCATCCGCCGCCTTCGACAGGATACCATCGACAAAAGTGCATATCAGGGTGTGTGGATCTATGCCGAACAGCGCGACAATATCGTCGCACCGGTGGTCTTTGAGCTCCTGGGCAAGGGCAGAGAACTGGCTGATCAGATGGAGACGGAACTCAGCGCTGTCATTTTGGGCGATGGCGTTGCCGCTCAGGCAGCGGAATTGATCGCTGCCGGTGCGGATCAGGTGATCTGCGTGGACGATCCCACGCTCAAGCACTTTCGCGATGAAAAGTATGCCAAGGCACTGGCTGTTTTGGGAGAGAAATACCGTCCGGCGGTCATCCTTGCCGGTGCCACGGTCATCGGCAGGTCGTTCATCCCCCGGGTGGCGGTCTTGCTTAAAACTGGCTTGACGGCGGATTGCACCGGCTTGGAATTCGATGCAGAGACAGGTAATCTCTTGCAGACACGTCCTGCCTTTGGTGGCAATATCATGGCAACGATCGTGACGCCCAATCACCGCCCGCAAATGGCGACCGTCCGGCACAAAGTGATGAATCCGCTGCCCGTCGATCCGAACCGCTCGGGCATCGTTATCGAGGAGCAGGTCAGTTTTGACCTCGATGAAGATCAAACCAGGTGGCTGGGTTTTGAACGCGAAAAGACCCAATTGATTAACATCACCGAGGCTAATATCATCGTCTCGGGCGGACGCGGCATGAAGGACGGCAAGAACTTTAACCTGCTGGAAGAACTGGCGGAAGCGCTGGGCGGAGCCGTTGGCGCCTCCCGGGCAGCGGTCGATGCGGGCTGGATACCATATTCCCATCAGGTGGGGCAGACCGGCAAGACGGTCAAACCCCGCATCTATATCACCGCCGGTATTTCCGGTGCCATCCAGCATCTGGCGGGGATGTCCTCTTCGGATTACATCATCGCCATCAACAAAGACCCTGATGCTCCCATCTTCAAAATCGCTGATCTGGGGGTCGTGGGCGACCTCTTTGAGGTCTTACCGAAACTCACGAAAAGGATAAAAGAAATCAGATCATGATCATCAAACCATCGGTCAGTATCATCACCGCTGACCGGGTGGAACATGCAATTGATTTGCATCTTCAGACACCGGTGACGGATGAAGCGCCGCAGTATCTGAGCATCGACGATGCCGTCGCCTATTCCGTGCTGATCAATGCGCATGACCATCTGATCGGCAATTGGTTTCCCCGGGCGGGTGACCAGCGTCCCTATCCCAATTCCCATATCTGGGTGCAGGATATGAAAGCGTCCTTTTCCTACAACGAGCGCAATCAATTCTGGGTGAATGACGGCTCCTTCGATCTGTCGGGCGAATCGGCTCACCTGCTGGCGACCTTGGGCACCTACAAGAACCTCTTCTCCGGCTGCGGGATCGTTCAGGATCATGCTCCGATCCAGACGGATGCCTATTATGACACCTTCCCGATCAGGGTGCTGAAGAAGTACCGGCAATGTCATTCTTTGACCCTTGGTAACTGGTGGGGCGGTGAAACTGCGGAAAGCGAGATGGAACAGAGCAAGGGGGAAATGCCCTTTATCATCCACCTTGGAGAAGGGAGCGACGCCATTGCGCAGGGCGAATTTGCCGAGTTGGAAAAGCGCCATCTGCTACGTTCAAACACTATGATGATCCACGGCATCGCCTTTACGGAAAAGGAGATCGACCGCATCGCCCAGTCGGGAGCCACGGTTTGCTGGTGTCCGGTGTCCAATATGTTTCTAATCGGCAAGACCTTTGCTGCCGATTATGCCGTCAAAGCCGGGGTAAATGTGGTGATCGGAACTGATTCTACGATGTCCGGTGGCGTCAATCTCTTTGATGAACTGGCAAATGCCGTCCAGATCTATCCCGGGATCGGGACGCGTTCGCTCTACCGGATGGTGACGGAGAATGCAGCCCGGGCTCTGATGCTGCCCGCTCATTATGGAAAGCTTGACCCGCAGCGGATCAGCAACCTGCTCTTAGTGGATAAAGTGGATGCCGATCCCTTTGACAATCTGCTGTGCATCGACGCCGCCAATATCATCCTGATGATCGTGGATGAAGTACCGGTCTTTGGCGATGAGGAGTGGCTTGCCTATTTTGCGGTGGATGACAATAGATATACGAACTTCAGAACCGGCAGCCGGGGAAAATTCGTCCTCGGCGATCCGGTCGAACTCAATGCCCGGATCGATGCCGTCCTCGGCTATCACAAGGATTTCCCCTACCTGCCCTTCTAACGCATTATGAAATACCTTGAGATCGGTGAGATCTTTTACAGCATCCAGGGTGAGTCCACCTACGCCGGTCTGCCTTGTTGCTTTATCCGGCTGGCACAGTGCAACCTGAACTGCAGTTATTGCGACAGCCGTTTCAGCCATCAGCCGGGAAAGATGATGGGCCTGGATGAGATCATGAATGCGATTACCACTTATCCGGTCAAGCTGGTGGAGATCACCGGCGGAGAACCAGTGCTCCAGGATGACGTGGTCGATCTGATGGAATTGCTGCACGAAGCGGGATACGAGATCCTGCTGGAGACCAATGGCTCGCTTTACCTGGGCGATATACCGGACTATGTGGTCAAGATCGTCGATGTCAAGACGCCGGGCAGCGGGCATGGTGATTCTTTTATGAAATGGAACCTGCGCTTCCTGCAACCGCACGACCAGATCAAGTTTGTCCTCACCGCCCATCATGATTACCGCTTTGCACTGGACTTTATCCGGCAACATGAATTGGAAGGGCGCATCCTGCTCTTCTCCCCGGTCACCTTTCTATTGCCTCCCAGCCGTCTGGCGCAATGGATGCTGGCGGATGGCGTTCCAGCACGGCTGCATCTGCAATTGCACCAACTGCTCAATCTCAAGTAAACTCCCGCTTCCAATCACCCTCACTGGCATGACCCGCGGATGACCGTTCTCACTTCAGGTGTTGCATATCGTCCACTGCCCGGCGTGAAGCCCTTCCCCAATCCCCGAGTTTTGTCTTGCCTATCTCCCGTCACCACTTATTATGTAAGAGATTCCTGATCTAATGGGGGTCAGGGTAACCGGGAAGCCGCTCACCCGTTGGAACCGACAGCGGAGAGGCGGTTTCAACACAAAATTGGGAGAAGAGATGGACGCTTTTACCTTTCATAATCCAACGCGGATCCATTTTGGCGCGGGTATGATCAGATTTTTGGGCAAGGAACTGAAAGACATCTCGATAAGCCGGTGTCTGATGATTGCCGGCGGTGGCTCGATCAAGCACAACGGGGTCTATGACCAGGTCTGCCAGACGCTGGCATCTCACGATATCAAATGGACGGAGGGTTGGGGCGTGGTTCCCAACCCCATCTTGGACAAGGTGAGGGATTTGATCACACTTGCCCGCCAGGACAAGGTGGAAGCGATCGTGGCGGTGGGCGGAGGCAGCGTGATCGATACTGCCAAAGCCGTGGCAGCCGGCATCTTTCTGGATGACGTGTGGACTGCTTTTACCCGCAAGGAACAGATCCAGCAGGCGTTGCCCCTGTTCACGGTGCTCACTCTTTCTGCCACCGGTTCCGAGATGAACGGCAATGCCGTCATCACCCATCAGGAATTACGCCACAAGAGCGCCATCTATTCACCTCTGCTCTATCCCCGCGTCTCGATCATCGATCCCACCGTGCAGTCCTCTCTGCCCTTCCATCAGACCGTCAACGGCGCTTTAGACGCCATCGCCCACATCCTGGAGTATTACTTTGTGGACGAGCAACCCGTGGTGACGCTGGGGATCGATGACGCACTGCAGCGGACGATCGTGGCGATGACCGACCGGCTGAAGATCGATCCGGCGGATGTCAATGCCCGCTCCAATCTTGCCTGGAGCGCTACCCTGGCACTGAACGGGATCAGCGGTATCGGTCTCAAAGGCGGGGACTGGGCTTGTCATCAGATCGAGCATGCTATTTCTGCCGTATACCCCAAAGTGGCTCATGGCGAAGGGTTGGGCGTGATCTTCCCCACCTGGATCGAATATCTGGCGGAACGCGAACCGGCGCGTTTTGCCCGGTGGTCGCTCAACGTCTGGGGAGAAAGCAGACCGGAAGTAGCGGTCAAACGGTTCCGGGAAAAGATCTGCTCCTGGGACTCCGCCGGATGCCTGCGTGACCTGGGCGTCAAGGACAAAGACCTGCCCCTGATCATTGATCTGATCATGCAATCCTCCAGCATCGGAGCGTTCAGCAAGTTCCGCCGTAGTGACGTGGAGGCATTGCTCCTCCTCGCCTATTGATCTCCAGTATTCCCGATTTGGGAGGAGCGAGCCATGTTTGCGGATCAGATGATATCTCCCGGTGAAAACCGGCGAGCAGACAAATCCCTAACTATCATCTCCCGCCTCGGGCTATTGCATAAGTGGAGCTTGTCACGTCTGGCAAAAAGATGCCTTGGAATATGACATGAGCAAAGCCCGCAAATCCCCGCCACCTTCACCTTTGCTGTTGCCGGTGATCTTCTGGTGCCTGGGGATAGTGGTGGCGCGGCATCTGGCATTGCCCTTGTATCCGCTGTTGGGAATGGGGTTCGTCCTGCTGGTCAATGCCGCCTTCCTGCGCAGCATTCGTTTTGCCCTGATCATGGTACTCTTTGCCCTGCTTGGTTTTATCCGCCATCAGGTCGCGGAGCGCGCCCCTTCTGCCCTGCAGGAGATCGTCACTACTCGCGGTTACATCGTCCAACCGATCGAGTTTCGCGTCCTGAGCCAGCATTCATCGGCATATATGTCCTATTGGATCGATCTGGAACAGGTGGCGGATGAATGCGTGGCGGAGCGGGTTCTTTTCTATCCCGGACAGCGACTAATCCCAGGAAAACGCTACAAAGCGGTCGCAGAGATCAAACCCGCCGCCCATGACCCGATCCTGGACGCCAATTATCACCAGACCCCGCTCCGGGCAATCAACCAGCATGTCATCACCGAACTGGACGGGGGCTCTACGCTGAGCATCGCTACCTGGCGGGGAAAACTGCTCCAGCGGCTGGATGACCGGCTGGGATCGAAGGCGGGACTGGCAAAGACCATCCTGTTGAGCGACGCAGCCGAAAAGGTGAACTGGACAGAGAAACTGAGCCGGAGCGGGATGATGCATCTCGTGGTGGTCAGTGGATTGCACGTCTGGTTCATCTATGGTCTGTTGATGCTGCTGCTCAATTTCGTCATCCCCAGGCGGATTGCCGAACTGGTCTTCATCCCATTGATCCTCCTGTTTGCGGCTTTGAATATGTGGTCACCAGCAGTGAGCCGGGCGATCCTGATGATCGTCATCTTCATCATTGCCCGCCGGATGAACCGGCCGGTCGCGCCAGCGCAGGTTCTGGCATTGAGTTTGTTCCTGATCACGCTGGTATCTCCTGCTCAGTTGTTTTCTGCCGGATTGCAGTTCTCTTATGTCTGCGTGGCGGTGATCCTCTTTGTCATGCCTGGATTGACCTTCTGGCAAGCCAACAGAGATGCCCTGCCCCTGGAACGAAGCAAGGGACGGTGGGGGGAAGCACTCCAGCGATTACTGCTTCTGGTGCAATATCTGACTACTTTGTCCCTGGCAGTGGGCATCGCCATGATCCCACTGACGCTGTATTATTTCGGACAGGCATCGTTGAACGGCGTTGTCGGCAATCTCATGGGAGTGCCCTTGATCGCCTTGCTTTTGCCTTTGTCCTCTATCCTCCTGATCTTCCCTGCCGGCAATGCCCTGTTTCGCTGGCTGCAGATCAGTTATGAATTTCTCCTGATGATCTTTGACCGGTGGGCGGCAATGGCATCATCCCTGCCGATGTATCTGGAACGGATCTACTTCCCGGCATCCTGGACGTTGATCGCTCTGGCGGTCTGCATCATGCTCTTTCTACTGATCCGCCGCCAATTCCGCTGGCTGAAATACACCGCTGTTCTTACAATTTTGATGACCGCCGTTCTTTTACTGACCGCTCTGCCCAAGCGTGAACCGGATGCCCGGATCATCGTCTTCAATACCGGTCCCGGGGACTGCATCTACATCCGTCTGCCCGGGGACAAACACCTGCTGGTGGATACCGGAAGGATGCTTTTCCGCTACAATTATGATCCCGGATCAGAAAGTGAATGGCTGCCGGATGATAGCTGGCTGAACCGTAAACTCCCGGACTGGTTTACCCGCAACGGCGTCAAGCAGATCGATTGGTTGATCCTGACACATCTGCATTTTGATCACATTGGCGGCGTAGAACACCTGGCATCCGCCCTGCCCATCCGGAATCTGATCGTGACTGATGAAACGGTGTCCAGCGGGCGTTGGGCTGCCTGGCAACAGATGGATCTGTTCCGCCAGACCAATGTCGTGACCATCACCGATACCGTCAGCATCCGGATCGCCAATGCCCGGCTCAAGTTCCTGCATCCTGACCGCGAATATGTCACTTTCTCCGAAAACAACCGCTCCCTCGTCTTTCGCCTCGATCTGGATCGCCATTCCTATCTCTTCACCGGCGATATTGAAGCAGAAGCGGAGAATTACCTCGTCCGGCGTTATCCCGCCGAGCTTGCCGCCAACTACCTCAAAGTCCCTCATCATGGCAGTAAAAGCTCTTCTACCCCGGATTTCATTGCCCGTGTCGGCGCCGGTGAGGCATGGATCTCCACCTCCCGTAAAAACCGGCATGGATTTCCCCACGCAGAAACGATCGAACGCTATCAGGGACAGGGAGTTGAAGTAAAAATCACCGCCGATGGCAGCATCGTCCACGATCCGGCCTGGAAATGATAGACCGCCGTTTCCACCAAGCCCCGGAGGGACAACACCTTCCACCAAGCCCCGGAGGGACAACACCTTCCACCAAGCCCCAGAGAGGCGACACATCCCATCAGCCCCGGAGGGGCGAAATCTTCATAGGCAGGAGGTGAAGCGAAGCGGAACCCCTGCACCCGGTAACCGTTACCCCACACCCAAGCCCCGGAGGGGCGAAACAGTCCACCAAGCCTCGGAGGGGCGAAATCTTCATAGGCAGGAGGTGAAGCGAAGCGGAACCCCTGCACCCGGTAACCGTTACCCCACACCCAAGCCCCTGAGGGGCGACACCTTCATAGGCAGGCGGTGAAGCGAAGCGGAACCCCTGCAAACCGGTAACCGTTACCCCACACCCAAGCCCCGGAGGTGCGAAACAGTCCCCCAAGCCCCGGAGGGGCGAAATCTTCATAGGCAGGAGGTGAAGCGAAGCGGAACCCCTGCACCCGGTAACCGTTACCCCACACCCAAGCCCCGGAGGGGCGACACCTTCATAGGCAGGCGGTGAAGCGAAGCGGAACCCCTGCAAACCGGTAACCGACGTCCCTTTCTCCTGATCGATCGCTCCGCTTTTACCCCGGCTTCGCCTCGAGATCGCCTCGAGTCTCGAGGCGATCTCGAGGCGAAGCCGGGGTAAAAGCGGAGCAAGCGACTCGGGGAGGAGGGAGTGAAAAACTCTTTTTACTTGACCAGCAATATCTTCCGGGAGGCGTTCTGTCCGGCAGCATGGACTTTGATCAGATAGACGCCGCTGGCAGCGATCTGTCCGGCATTGTCCTTTCCGTCCCACTCCAATTGCGTGGCGGGTCCCTTGATCTCGCCACGGTGCAGGGTTCTGACCAATTGACCTTTGAGGTTATAGATGCCGATAGTCGCGGGGACACCGGCTTTGGGCAAGGTAACGGAAAAAGCGGTGCGATCGCTGAATGGATTGGGCAGATTGGCAGAAATGGCGATATTCAGGGGAGGAGTATCGGAGCTCTCACCGGAGACATAGGTCTCGCCAAACAAGCCGTTAAATACATAGTTGATCAGGTTTTGCGCTGAGTCCACGGTCATATTGTAAAGCGGGAAACTCACCGTGATCACCTTCGCCGCTGTGGTCTGGAAATACACGCCGACGGGCATGCCGTTCATGCTGCCGGGAGTGGTGTCGCCGGCATAATCCGAGCCGTAGAAATAGATATTTTGTGCGTTTCCGGCAGCACCGATGGACTCGACATTGATGATATGATAATTGAGTGAGGCGATGGTCTTTGCCGGATCGACCGCCAGGGGAGGAAATCCGGAACCCTGCGGTTGGGCATGGCGAAACCTGGTATTGTTGGCATAGTAGGTATTGCCGATGCCCAACACCGTGGGCATAAAGGAACCGATGGGATAGACGGGTCCACCGATGTCATTGGCAAAGGCACGATTGGGGAAACAGGAACTGATAAAGACATTCCCGCCCGCTGCGATGTATTTGCGCAATTCCTCGCGCACCTGATAGGGGTAGGAATATTCGCTGGCATCATTGCCATGCCAGAGGATGGAGGAATAGATGCCCAGATCGCAGAGCTTGAGCAGCGGCTGAGTATCGGTATCATAATGCGAGACGTTGTAGCCCTCGGTGAGGATCTGATAATAGGTATCGGCTTCTGCGTCCGTCGGCTGGAAAGGATTGAGCCCGTTGCCGTTACGGGTTTCGTCCACGATCAGGATACCCTGATTGAGCGACATCTGCCGTGTCCGGATCTGGGTATGATAGGGACTGACATTGCTATCCGCATCCACCGCTTGGATCGTCCAATAGCGATAGTCATGGTCGTGGATATCGGTCTCCGTAAACTCCGTTGCGGTCATCATCGTATTATTGACCAATGCGCCGATGAGTCCTTCCTCCAGGGAGCGATAGAGCCGATAACCCACCACGTCCAGTTCCAGATTGGCGTCCCAGACGATCCTGACTTGTCCGAAGCCGGGTTCGTCACGGAAATTTGCCGGCGTCTGCGGGATGACATTGGGCGTTCCGGAAACGATGGTCAGAAAGCTCTCAACACCATTCATACTGACCGAAGCCACACCCACCTCATAGGTCTGTCCAGTCGTCAAGCCACTGATCGTGTATATCGTGCCGGTAACCGTGATGGGATTGCCAAAGCTGCCACCCACGGGGCGGTAATAGACCTTGTATTCGCCTACGAACGGATCATCCGGCTGCACCCATTGAACGCGGAGCGATGTACCGTTACCAGCATCGGTGACCACGACATTCTGCGGCGAATATGGCAGACCGGCAAAGCGGGCGGTGGTCGCCACTGATGCCTTGATCACCTCGGCAGCATAAGCTGGATTGATATTGGCGGTAATATCCTCCGGGGAGTGATAGACGGGAGAAAACTCCGCTTCGAAGAACCAGACGGCGGGAAAGCCGCGTTGCCAGAAGGGGTGACTGTCACTGGAGGCGTAATTCGAGGGACCGTTCAAAGTACCCAGAACCGTATATTGCTGCGTCAGTTGATGGGTAAGTTCATTATGTGCCTCCGATCCGTCATAAGGGATCAGGACGACATTCCAGTTAGTCGGGGGCTGAGTGCTGTTTGCGATCATGTCGTGGTTGATCATGAGTTTGATGTCAATATTGTTATTCAACGCAAACTGGGAGTAATTCTTGGCACCCCAGAGCCCGAATTCCTCGGCGGCAAAGGTCATGAAACGGATGGAGCATTCCGGCTGATAGCCCTGGCTCATGATGACCCTCGCCATTTCCAAAGCGGCCGTGCTCCCGCTGGCATTATCATCAGCACCGGGAGCCGTCGTCATGGGTGAACCGCTGGCAATGGAATCGTGATGCCCACCCACGATGATATACTGGTTCGGATAGTGTGTGCCCGGGATCGTTGCCACCACATTGTACTGGGTGGTGTTGTTCCACTGGAATTCGTGCAGGACGGCATCGGTCACACCCAGGCGGATGAACTGGTCCTTGATCCAGGTGGCAACCGCCAGGCGATTGGGGGCGAGAGCATAGCGGGTCTGAAAATCCTGGAGTGATTGGATGAACCAGAGGACGCTGTCGGCATTGACTGCATTCACCAGATCGAACACATCACGTTTCTGTTGCATAGGCGTAGCTTGTCCAGCCGTAGTGGCGCTTTCCTTCAGCGCCCCATCACCTCCGGGAACTGGCGTCCGGGGTGACACTTCCAGGCGATGGGGTGCGATCCGCATCGGTTTCAGATCCAATTGAACAAAGGGACCCCGTAGCTCAGCCCGCAGTTCGACCTCATCCAGACCGCTCTGTAACAAGACCTCCCTGCCCAGGTCATAGAGTACTCTGCCGTGGGATGGCAGTTCCGTCCGGTCTGCCTCGTCCACAAGCATCACTAACCAGAGATGGCTGGCTGAAGGCAGCGCTATCACGCGTCGACAGGTCATATCGGGGTATCGGTTCAATTGGGCTGCGCTTGCCCCGGCAATGATATACTCCGGATTAAAATGATATATCTCCACACCCTGGCTGCTCAGATCACGGACTATGTCCATCCGGTCCTGAATACCCGTCTGGGTGCGCAAGCCATTGATGCTGAAAACGGCTAAATGTTCCGGCAGAGCAGACAAACCGAATGCGATGCTGACGAACAGGATCATGAGGATGAAAGGTCTCATGCTACTTACCTCGTATTGTATTCCGAATCATGTATGAAGCAATTTACGTTCCCAA
>VGPI01000004.1 GCA_016875595.1 Candidatus Cloacimonadota bacterium | reverse complement strand
CCGGCTTTCAGGTAGGGGCGTTTTCCCTCAGCGCCCCATGGATGGATCAGCAATCGTCATTGGGAGATAGGTCGCTGCAGAGAGCGACCCTACGATCCGGCTTTCAGGTAGGGGCGCTTTCCCTCAGTGCTCCAGATCAGGAGCAGAAATGAGGAAGCAGATACTGAGCATAGTGTTCTTGTTCCTGGCAGTAGGTATGTCCGGGATGATCCGGTGGGTGGCATTGGACGGCAGCCAGGACTATAACACGATCCAGACGGCGATCGATGCCTCGGCGCACGGCGATACGTTATTCATCAGCAACAGCACCTTTGCGGATAAAACCGGCGGCTCATATCAGGAGATGCGGGAGCAAGGAAACTCTTGACAATAAGCAGCCGTTTTTGGAAATGAGCGTATGAAAAGTAAGAGTGTTTATTATGCGATTTGGTCCGCATTGATAATAGCCGGGTTGTATCAGATATTTATCAGTGGCAAGAACATCAGACCGGAATTGAATCTGCGTCCCGGGCAGATCGCGGATCGGGATATTACAGCACCGTTCGATTATCCGGTCATGAAGTCGGGAGCTCAATTGACCCACGAAAAAGATGAGGTGATAGCAGGACTCCCGATACCTTATGTAATCTCCGCCGATGTGGGATTCGAGCAGCAGAAGAAACTGGATGAGATCTTTGTCATATTAGGTGCGTTTCAGGTGAAGGGAGATATCGAGCAAGCGAAATCGGATCTGGCAAAGCAAGGGATCACGGCGGGAGAAGATCAGATAAAAGTACTCGGTCAGTCGTCCTTGCGCAATCGATTGTATAACCATCTGTATGACCGGTTGACAAGGGTCTATGAGCGAGGTGTTTATGAAGCGATCAAGGCAGACAGCATATTTCTCATGACCGATGATGAGCAGGTATTGATCGGGCTCGACCGGCTGCTGGAAGTGGATGCAGCCCGGGCTATGATCAGGGAGCATGGATTTGCTACTGTGCTGAATGCTATGATTGAGCAATTGGCAGATACCTTGGTAACAGCCAATGTCGTGGTGGACGAAAAACAGTATAATGCCATGAAAGACCAAGCGGTTAGCGAGATCCCACTCCAGGTGGGAATGATTCTGAAGAATGAGGAGATCGTCCGCAAGAATGCCCGGGTGAGTGAAAAGGATGTAGAGAAACTGATCTCATTGCAAACTGCCTACCGCAACCATTATGGCCGACGTAATTCGTTGGAGCAATTGCTGCTTGTAATGGGATTATTCTGTATGTTCGGCGTGGTGATTCTGATGACGGATCAGTATTTGGAGAGCCATCGGCTGCGTCAACCGGAGCGTTTCTTTGAAATGATCCCAATCAATCTGGGATATGTGATCCTGGTCTTGATCGCCATTGCCAACAATATCCTGCTGGGCTACAATACGTTACTCATTCCATTTGCCATGACGGTGATCGCGGTGGCGATCCTTATCAGTTACGAATTTGGCGTGTTTTATGCGGTCTGCGGGATGATCATCGTTTTTCCTTTTGTGGGGATGGACTTTTACAATCTCATAGTGAAGCTGGTGGCGTCTTTGATGACTGTCATGATGTTGCGTAAGATCCAATCCCAGACGGAGTATCTGACGATCTGGCTATATCTGATCATCTCTTCGTTGGTGGCGGGATTGACGATGTCGCTGTACAAGAATGATCCGATCCAGACGATCCTGAGTAATATCGGGCTATTGGCGATATCATCCGTGATCTCAGTAGCTGGTTTGTTTTTTATTCTGCCCTATTTCGAGAAACGGTGGCATCGGGCAACCAAGCAGACCTTGCTGGACCTGCTGGACTTCAATCATCCTCTGTTGAAACGCCTGGCGGTAGAGGCAGCGGGCACTTATCACCATTCACTGATCGTGGGCAATCTGACCGAAAGGGCGGCGGAGGCGATTGGAGCCAATCCTCTGTTAGCCCGCGTGGGCAGTTATTATCATGATATTGGTAAAGTCGTCAATAAAGATATCTTCACTGAGAACAACGAGAGCAGCAGTACGATCCATGATCTCTTGCCACCGGACCAAAGCGCTTCCATGATCAAGGATCACGTCCGGGAAGGGATTGAACTGGCGATCAGATTCCAGATTCCTCAACCGGTGGTGGATATTATCCGCCAGCACCACGGGACGAGTACGATCCGCTATTTCCTGGACAAGGCACAGAACAGCGATCAACTGATCGATCCGCAGGCATATATGTATGATGGACCCAGGCCGAAGACCAAAGAGGCAGCGCTGGTCATGCTGGCTGATATCGTCGAGTCCACCACCAAATCCAAAGTGATCAGCTCGGAAGTGGAAATTGCCCGGATCATCGATGAGACAACCCAGAAACTGATTTATGAAGGGCAGTTCAACGATGCTCCGATCACCATCAATGACCTTGCCATTGTCAAGGAGTCAATGCTGCCGGTATTGGCCAGTATTTATCGCAAACGCCTGGATTATCCCGCTGAAAAAGCGACGACAGGATCCGGTACCGAGTAAAATGACAGGCAATCTAACGATTATCAACCAAAGTGGAGCAGCATTAGATCTCATCAATCTGGAGGGTATAACCGGCTACATCGTAGCTGAAGAGAGACCGCTGGTAAGCTATGAAATTGCCTTGACCCTGGTAAACAGCGCAGAGATGAGGTCACTGAACCGCCGGTTCCGGGGTCAGGATGCTACGACCGATGTTCTATCTTTTACCGTGGAAGGCGATGATCTGCCCATTCAAATCAGGGATGAAGTCCTCATCGGTGATATTGTTATTGACATAAACCAAATAGAAAAACAAAGGGGTCACATCAATGTAAAAGACGAATTGATTCGAGTCTATATCCATGGATTGCTACACCTGTTGGGGTATGATCATATCCGTTCGCAAGATAAAGAGGTTATGGAACAAACAGAGCAAAAATACCTAACTCGGATGAAAGGCACAAACGTTGGACAGCAGTAAGATTCTAATAATCATTGGATTACTGGCATTGTCAGCGTTGTTTTCGGGATCGGAAACGGCGTTGTTCTCACTGTCCCGTCTATTTCTAAAAAAGATCGAGAATTCCGACGACAGAGTCGCCAAACGGCTCATTGGACTCCTGCGGCGTCCCCGTCAACTGCTGATCACGATCCTGCTGGGAAACACTTTTACCAATGTCGCCCTGTCATCCTTTGCCGCGCTTCTGGCGCTGGAATTGAACGAGCGGTATTTCCAGCTGCAGATATCTACCGTGATCACGATCCAGGTGATCCTCACCACTGCGGTGATCCTGGTATTTGGCGAGATCATGCCGAAATTGGTGGCGATCTCATCTCCCCAGACGATTTCCAGGATCGTTAGCATTCCGATCAAGCTGTTTGTGGTTGTTTTGTTTCCTATTGTCTGGATCCTGGAGAGATTAAACGGGCTTCTGACCAGGAAACAAAGCGTTGAGCACCGCCTGGAGAGCGGATTCACCAGTGAGGAGTTTCACGATTTGATCCAGAGCGAGGACACCAATCATCCCCTTGAAGAACATGAGAAACGGATGCTGGCCAGTTTATTCAGATTCAAGGATGCCGAGATTTCGGAGATCTATGTGCCTCGCGTGAGAATAAGGGCAGTAGAAGAAAACCAGAGCTTGGCTGATCTCCGTCTGCTGATCACCCAAAGCGGTTATTCGCGGATACCGGTCTATCGCAACACAATAGACGATATCATCGGGATTATTTACGTCAAAGATCTGATTCTGCAACCGGAGAAGAACACCATCGCCGAATTGATGCGTCCGGTTTGGTTCGTCACCGAGAACATGAAGATCCAGAGCCTGCTAAATCAATTCAAAATGAAGAAACTGCAGATTGCCGTCGTAGTTGACGAATATGGCGGAACATCGGGCTTGATCTCACTGGAGGATATTCTGGAGGAGTTAGTAGGGGAGATCAGGGATGAATATGATACCGAGGAAATTCCCGATATCGTCAATATAAGCCCTCAGGAGTGGATCGTAAGTGGCCATTACAACGTGCGACAATTCAATCAGGAGTTCCATTGCGGGATAGATCCGGAAGAGTATGATAATATCGCAGAATATCTCCTCTCTTGCTTCAATCATGTGCCCGGCAACGGAGAGACATTCTTGCTGGAAGACCGGATATCGTTTACGGTCAAGGAGAGTGACCGAAAGAGTATCAAACGCGTCAAGGTAACCATTCTGGCGGATGAAATGAAATGAAGAAGCTGATGATTTGGACTGTGCTCGCTTTTTCTTTCGCGTTGCTATGGAGCTATCGGACGGTTTATAATGTCAAATCCCTGGGCTTGAGCGTTGCCCGGATCACGATAGATCATGACAAGGATACACGGATCATTAGGGCGGAAGCGAAGTCGTTGATGAGTAACTGGCTCTTTCCCAGTTTAGACAATGTCTATGTGATATCTTACGAAGGGGCATTTTATCCGCGAGTATATACGCGACAGATCAAACAGAGCAATGCTGAAGATATCGTGGTAGTGAACTACGACCGGAAAACCAATACCGCGATACAGACCCGCAGATCGAATGCCGAATCGTCCACGTATCCGATCAAACCAGATATCCGCGACTACTTTTCGTTATTTACCTATCTTTGTGAAAACCAAGACGCCGGAGGCACATACTATGTGGATGGTAATTCCACTCTATGGCAGATCAACGCTAAGTATCTGGGTAGCGAGAAAATCAAGATAAACAGCGGATCATACCAGACCAAACACTACAAAATGAGATTCAAGAACTTGTCCGGAATCAAGCCACCCTATGTGGATATGGTCACTTTCAATACCTTGAGTGAATCGAGTGTAGTAGATTTCTGGGTGAGTGGCGATGGCATCCCCATCAAAGCTGTGGTTAAGAAGAGCTTGTTATCTATGACTTGGGAAATGGTATCACATACGCCATGATCAAACTGAATCGCAGAACATTGTTGTTATTGACTATTACTTGGTATATCCTGATTTGGGTTATCTCTTCGATACACATGAGATCACTTTCTACTTTGGATCAGCTGAATCTGGACAAAGCAGCTCATCTGGGAGTTTATCTGATTCTTGGTCTGCTGAGCAATCGGGTCTTGACCGGTTATCGAAAAGGCCTGCTCTTTACGATCATGATCTATGCTGTGTTATTACTTTCTGCTGCACTGGATGAATATCATCAGGTCTGGGTAACGAACCGGATGGTTTCAGTGTATGATATGTTTGCCAATCAACTTGGTTTATTGATTGGCTTGACGATCTATATGCTGTATGATAGACGTAAAAGACCTTAATCTGACTTTGAATGGGAAGGATATCCTTCAAGGTATCTCTTTCCATCTGGAGGCAAAGACACCATTGGCAATACTTGGAAAAAGTGGTAGCGGAAAGACGGTATTGATCAAGACGATACTGGGTTTGTTTGTACCTGACCGCGGTTCGATCTCGATCGATGGGGTCAATATGCTTGTTGATTCTGCGGAAGCAGACCAGATCAGAAAACGTTGTGCCATGGTCTTCCAAAATGCTGCTCTCCTTGACTCATACACAGTTTATCAAAACGTGTCCCTACCTCTCTATGAGAGGCATGCAAACGAGGAATCGTTTATTCGCTCCAAAAGTATGGAAGCTCTTGCCTTGGTAGGGCTTGAATCAGTAGCGGAGCAACTTCCCGCTGAATTGAGTGGCGGTATGAGAAAACGGGTTGGGATCGCGCGGGCTCTGGTCTATGATCCTGAGTACATCATCTTCGATGAACCGGTATCCGGGCTTGATCCAATTACCCGACAGGAGATAATGAGATACATCATTGGTATCATCAATCTGCATAATAGGACTGTAATTACCATAACCCATGATATCGGAGAACTGGGGTCGATCTGTGAACGAGTGATTTACATTTCCGCTGGAAGGATGATCTTCAATGGTATGTACAGTGAACTGGAACATCAAGATAATGAAGAGATCAGGAACTTTCTCCGCAACGCATGAACCGCCGAGAACTATGCTCAAGACTGATGCCAGATTGTCTTTAGCATTTCTTACCGCTACAGCTTGTTCGGTCTATGTGGTAGAGAGTTTCATTCTGCGGGGGCTACCCATTCCATTTATACGTTTGGGTTTATCCAATACTGTAATACTATATCTGCTGTACCAAAACAGGTTCTGGGAAGCGCTGCTGGTTAATCTGGTTAAACCTGTGATAGGTGGGCTTATCACATTAAATTTGGCATCACCATCCCTTCTGCTATCATTGAGTGGAGGTTTAACCGCGATAATCACCATGAGATTGCTGCTCATTCGTGATATCGGGTTCAGTATTTATGGCGTGAGTGTCATCGGGGCATTGACCCATAACCTTGTTCAATTAAGCATTGTCCGACACTTGATTATCAAAACTACCGAGATCTGGTATCTGTTGCCCTTAATGCTCGGGATGAGTTTGATTGGAGGACTGATTATAGCATTTATTACCGTCGAATTGGAGTTTTATTTATCCAGGAAACTGGTGGATAGGGTCAATGAATAGAAAGAAGATATTGTTAAGGATCGCCAAATACATCGGTCTGGTTATCTGTGTCTTTGTGGGAATGAGTATTGGCGCATTCTGGTTTTACCGCGACGAGTTGCCTCCTACTAGTCAGCTGCGCAGTTTTACTCTCAGATCTGGATCAGAGGTCTATGACCGAAACGGTAAGATGATCTACTTATTCGCTTTTGAAAAAAGGAAACTCGTGTCCCTCAAGGAATTGCCACCATATCTAATTGACGCACTAATCGAAACCGAGGATAAGAATTTCTATTCCCACTTTGGTATTGATATTAAGGCATTCATTCGAGCTATCCTAGTGGATATCAGTAAAATGGGCTTCAGCCAGGGGGGCAGTACAATAACTCAGCAGATGGCCAGAAATATGTTTCTCACTCTTGATAAGCAAGTATCGCGTAAGATTAAAGAATGGATCCTGGCTTTGAGAATTGAACGTAGCTTCAGTAAAGACGAGATATTGGAGATATACTTCAATAAGATTTTCTTCGGAGGTCAGATTTATGGCGTAGAAACCGCATCATTGAGTTATTTCGGCAAACATGCCAGGGATTTGTCTCTTCCGGAAGCTGCAACTCTGATCGGGATGATACAACGTCCCAACTATTATCATCCGGTGAAGTATCCAGAACGAACAAAATTACGCCGGGATTTCGTACTCCATCAGCTATACAAGGCAGAGAAAATTACTGCTGATGAATACAAAACGGCAATTGAAACTCCACTGGACTCCGAAAGAACTGCAGTTAAACAACAACCTTCTGATTATTTTATCGAAACTATCAGGACCTATTTGGAAAGCAAATATGGAACAGATCGGTTGTTTGAAGGGGGCTTGAAGATCTATACAACGCTGGATTATGATTTGTCGGTCTATGCGGATTCTATGTTGAATGCGCATTTAACCAAACTGGAGAATAGATACCAATATCCTCACAAGTTCAGTGATGTAGATGATGGAAGATTTGACATTCAAACCAACTATATGCAAGGGGGCTTGGTTTTGATGGAAAACAAAACCGGGTATGTCAGAGCTTTGATCGGGGGCCGCAGTTTCATGCATAGTAAGTTTAACCGCATTACCCAGGCAAGACGTCAACCAGGTTCGTCTATAAAGCCAATCTATTATACAATTGCACTTGAAAAGGGCTATACCCCCGCAACAGTAATAAATGATGGACGAATTTCCTTCCGTTATGATAACAAAACATGGAGCCCCCGGAACTACACCGGTATGTACTACGGGTATAAGCGGATGCGACAGGCGATTCAGAATTCATACAATCTATATGCCGTGAAAACAGTGTATGATCTGGGTTTACCTGCTGTAAACGATGCGTTTAACCGATTTGGATTGTCGATAAACGCTGAAAACTATACCTGTGCTTTGGGTACATATGAGGTGATCCCAATCCAATTGGTGGCAGCCTTTACGACATTTCCCAATGAAGGTGTGAGAGTAAAGCCGACCTTTATCATTAAAGTGGAGGATAGGGATGGAAAAGTCTTGGAAAGATCAAGGGTGGTAAGAGAGCGGGTTTGTACACCCGAGATAAACTACATCATGACGTCAATGCTGCAAACAGTGGTACAATCTGGAACTGGAGTAGAAGCGCGGATTAATTATATCTGGCCGGTTGGTGGTAAGACAGGCACATCAGATAATTTTAAGGATGCCTGGTTCATTGGTTTTAACCGGGAGATGATCTGTGGAATCTGGGTCGGTTTTGACAACAACCGTTCAATCGGTGCAGGCACGGGGGGAGGAAATATAGCCGCACCAATTTGGGGACGGATCATGCGACGGGCGATGATACTCGACAACAAAGGCAGGACTCCCCAAGCTGACGATCCCAGATATGGGTTCGAAAAACCTGATGGGATTGTGGAAGCAACAGTCAATTCCAGAACCGGATTTCAAACCAGATATGGCGGGGTTACAGAGTACTTCATCGATGGCACGGTTCCTCCGCTGGTTGAGGATACCCTCCAGTTTAATTTCCATCCAACCCGCTGGGGCTATAACGATCAAGCGATATTGGATGCAAATCGGTGATGAACCCAAACCTGCTTTTCTGGTTGTTGACCATCCTATCCGCGTCCGGTTTCATTACCTATTTGGTTTATTCTGTCCTATTCTATTTTGGCTTTAAACGCTATCAAGCATGTAATGACGATCAGGTCAAATCAGTATCGGTTATAATAGCGGCTCACAACGAAGAAGCGAATCTGCGTAAGTTATTGGACAGTTTGACCTATCAGAGCTATCCAATTGATTGTTACGAGATCATTATCGCCGATGATGATTCTGATGACAACACAGCGGGTGTTGTTGAACACTACCGCAGTCACCATAACCAGATCACCTATCTCAAAGTTGTAGGTAGAGAAGCAGTTATCTCACCCAAGAAAAACGCCATGGAACAAGCCATACTCATAGCCAGGGGTGAAATCATTCTCACGACTGATGCCGATTGCATAGTGCCTCATACTTGGGTAGAAGCGATGGTACAAGCCTTTACCGATGACGTTTCATTGGTGGCAGGATACTCGCGCACCTATATTGAGAAATGGGCTACGGCATCGCTATTGCACAGATATGAGCACTTTGATTTTGCTGCCACGTATATGGTCTTATGCGGAGGATATACTACAGGTAGGAGTTTTGCTTGTATTGGCCAAAATCTGGCATATCGGAAAAGTGCTTTTTACGATGTTGGTGGCTTTGAGAAAATCAAGCACCTCATCTCTGGAGACGATGTTAACCTGATGCAACTTATGCGTCTTAAGGGGCATAAGATTATCTTTAATTTCAATCCCAAGAGCTTCGTTTACACCCATGCTATCGGCTCATGGAAAAAACTGATCAATCAACGAACGCGGTGGGCTTCCAACCTGAAATTTCAGCTTAGGTTTAATCCAGAATTCTTCATTATTCTGTTATCGATGGCTTTCATGTATTGGGGTTCAATCCTGATGTTTGTTTTTAACTGGAAATTTGCTTTGGGCATGATCGGTTTACGGATAATGGTAGAAAACATTTTCTTATTTTACTCGCGCCGGTTCTTCCCAATCATCGATTCCAGAATGCACTGGTTTTATCCGGTCTGGTTCTTGATCCAGAGTTTTTTCCTTGTCTTTACAATGATATTGGGTCAGTTTAACCTGTTTGTCTGGCATGGACGCAAGCCCTATCGCAGGAGGATTAAATGTACCTAAACCTGTTTGATGATCACGATGCCCGGTTCTATCCACTTACATTTAGCCGTTCCACTGGGGATTTGAGATGCGGTATCTTGAAACTGCGCCAGCGTCTGAGTGTGTTTTTGAATGCAGAAGATGACGCTGCTCTTATTGAACCACGTCTATTTGATTTGTATAAGGAACGCCATCCGGATTGGATGATCCCGTTGCATAAGCCTGGCGTGACAGATCCCACCCAGTTACCAAATACTCTCTATGTAAACACCAGAGTCAAGGTGATTGATCGGACGATTGAAGCGATCAAAGCACTCATGTCAGGACAAGCGCTGGTGAATGGGGATGATCTGATCGCCCTTCATTCGAACCAATCGATACCCAAATCCTTTAATGCTGCGGGCGTCAAACAGGATGGATCGTACCATGTGATCGACACTGAGTATCCTATATATCATCATCTTGCGGATCTGATCCATGACAACAAGCGCTTGATCGAATGGGATTTTCAAAAAGTGTTCAACGACAAGGACAGTTTCTTTGACACCGAATTGGGTGTGACTATTCTAAATCCCTATAATGTATGGCTGGGAGAGGGAGCAGTGCTGAAGCCGGGTGTTGTGATCGATGCTTCCGATGGTCCCGTGGTCATCGATGTTGGTGCTTGTATCATGCCAAATGCCGTCATCGTCGGACCCGCCTATATCGGTAAAAAATCCATCATCAAGATCGGCGCCAAGATTTATCCCGGAACATCGATCGGACCGGTTTGTAAAGTGGGTGGGGAAGTAGAGGACTCGATCTTCCAAGGATACAGCAATAAACAGCATGATGGCTTTCTGGGACACAGTTTCATCGGTGAGTGGGTTAATCTTGGTGCTGATACCAATAACAGCGACTTGAAAAATAACTATCATCCAGTAAAATTTTATTCATACGCTGATGGAGATAAGATTGATTCTCAAAGCCAGTTCCTTGGTGCCATGATCGGTGACCACACCAAAATAGGGATCAATTGCTCGATCAATACCGGTTGTGTGATCGGGGTTGGATGTAATCTATATGGTTCTGCTCTCATTTCTGATCATATACCATCGTTCAGTTGGGGTACAGCAGATGATCCCAAGCCATTCCGATTTGACGCCTTCATTCAGACTGCCCAAATTGTCAAGCAAAGGAGAGGCATGGCTCTGTCAAGGTCAGAGTTGGAATTGTACAACCATCTTTACATCAAAGAAAGTAATGGTAAAACCTGATTTCTCATTACCGCACCGTTGCTTTGTACACAGTGTTGTTTATGCGCAGCTTGTCTGGCTAAAGGAGACCTTATGAGAGATTTTATAGAAGTAGAATACCGCACTGGCAGGATTGGTTTTTTTTGCAACCCCAGTGGATTTCCGGTTAAACCTGAGGATCTTGTTATTGTTGATGTTGAACGTGGTGAAGATATTGTTCAGGTGATCCATTTAAGTATATCCACCGATGAACTCCAAACTCAATATGACAGCGGTAAAATCTCCAGAATCAAGCGAATTGCTACAGAGGATGATATTGAGCGGTTCAATAACATCCACTTCGAGGAAGAAAAGGCAGCCCGGGTATTCAATGAGACGCTGGTGCGTTACCCCTTTCATATGAAGTTGATCGATACTTTCTACCAATTCGATGGTAATAAACTTACCTTCTTCTTTTCATCTGAGGGAAGGATAGATTTCCGCCAGTTTGTTCGGGAACTAGCCACTATTTTCAGAACCCGTATTGAGCTTCATCAGACTACCGGCAGAGACGAAGCGAAGCGTCTGGGTGGTTTTGGTATGTGCGGTAATCAGTATTGCTGTGGTTGTTTTCTCAAGCACTTCAATCAAGTGACCATCAAGATGGCAAAAGATCAAAATCTGGCTGGTAATCTATCCAAGATCTCTGGTCCCTGCGGCAGGTTATTGTGCTGTCTGAATTTCGAAGAAGACTTTTATGTCGAAGAAGCAAAGGAGTTTCCTGTTGTCGGGACCTGTGTGAAATACAAAGAAAAAAAAATGTATGTCTACAAAAACGATATTCTCAACCAACGCGTCCATTTAACTACCGAAGATCAAGACCTGGTAGAAATTGAACTCTCTGCCTTTAAGAAATTAAAACCAATAGAGATATCTGATAACCCACGATGCGAGTAAAGCTCGTTTCTCTGTTTCCAGCCGAGTTTATCTCATTATTACAGGCAGAGGGAATCAGCACATGGCGCGCCCGTCAGATTTTGAGGTGGTTCTATTCACGGTCGGTTTTTGACCCCCAGGAAATGAGCGATATTCCCAAAACCCTCAGAGCAGAGCTGATGGAACGCTTTGACTTCACATTGCTGGAAGTGATCGACAGGGTCGGATCCAGGGATAAGAGCGTCAAATTTGTTCTGAGGACCCCTGATGTATCCATCATCGAGATGGTTGTCATCCCGGACGGGAAGAAGAACACCCTGTGTATCTCATCCCAAGTCGGCTGTCCGCATCGCTGTGCCTTCTGCGCCACTGGTTCCCTGCCATTCAGGCGAAACCTGCAGACCGGGGAAATCAACGGGCAGATCCTTCTCGCAGCTTCGTATCTGCAACCCCATAAACTGACAAACCTCGTGTTCATGGGTATGGGTGAACCACTGGACAATCTGGATAATGTATTGAGAACCTTACAGATCATTCAGTCGGATGATGCTTTGTCATTCAGTCCCCGACGAACCACCATCTCCACCTGTGGGATTGTCCCGGCAATCCGCACTCTTGCCGATTCCGGGATCAAGACCAAACTGGCGGTATCCCTCAATAGTGCCATTGATGCAGTACGTGATCGGCTCATGCCCATCAATCGTCGCTATCCGCTCCGGGAACTCAAGGATGCAATCGACTATTTTCGCCGTAAGACCAGCTATCGCGTGACCATTGAATATATAATGATCCCCGGCATCAATATGGATGACCAGAATATCCGCGCTTTGCGCCGATTTGCCGGCGATCTATCGGTCAAGATCAATCTGATCCCCTTCAATCCGGTGGCACATCAAACCTGGCGTACACCTTCCGCTTCGGAGGTCGCCGCCTTTCAAACCCGATTACTCGATCTGAAATGCGCTGTTATCCTGCGTAAGAGCCGTGGCACGGATATTGCCGGAGCTTGCGGGCAGTTGGCAGGACAGCTTCAACAAACTTAACACGGAGTTCCAAGATGAAAGAAATCAGAGATATTGCCCTTGCCCTTTGGGGTGGATCATCACCATGTAAATGCGGGGGTGGGCATGAGGTCTGCCTCAACTGTAAGGTCTGTCGAGCCGGCATTCCGGACCGGATTGCTTCTGATGGCTCAGATCTGAGCTCCTTGATCGATGCCACCATCCTCAAGGCAGATGCCGTGACCACCGATATTGACCAGCTCTGCATAACTGCCCTGGAGTACAATTGTGCCTCGGTCTGTGTCAATTCCATCTTTTTACCTCGGGTCAAAGCCACCCTTTGCCCGCCAGTGAAGACTTGTACTGTGATCAACTTTCCTTTGGGTGCCGCTAGTCCGGAAGCGGTAAAAACGGAAGCCCAAACCGTCTGTGATCTGGGAGCCGATGAAGTGGATATGGTGCATAGTATATCGTCCATACTTGATCGGCACGTCGATACCGCTTATGAGGTGGTTGCAGGGGTGACCGATGTATGCGTTGGACACGGTGCCCTGCTCAAAGTCATCATCGAGACCTGTTACCTGAACCGGGAGCAAATCATTATCTCCTGCCTGATCGCCAAGAAGGCGGGAGCGGACTTCGTAAAGACCTCTACCGGTTTTGGAAATGCCGGTGCGACCGCAGAGAACATTGCTCTGATGCGAGCGACCGTTGGTGGTAAATTGGGCGTCAAAGCATCCGGCGGTATCAGAACCCGGGAACAGGCAATACAGATGGTTGCTGCCGGGGCTAACCGCATCGGTGCCAGTAATGTTCTGATGCTCTTGAGCTGAGCTTCCATGAAAGTGATCATTGCCGGTTTTAACCTCGACAGAGATCTGATCGATCGCTACATTCCACCTGAAATGGCAACTCCGGAGGTAATTTCTGCGGCTTATGCCAGGATCAGCCGGAGCAGTAAATCAGCTCAACAGTTACGTTCCGATGCCCTGAATGAGATTCCCCAAGCCCGCACTTCCAATCAGAGGATCGTCTTTGAGATGGGGCATTCATCCATCGCCGAACATGCTGTCTTCAATATCGATCTGATCGGTATCTCCCGCTATCTGGCAGAATTTATCCAGCGCTCCCGTCTGGCATCTTTCACTGAGAAATCACAACGCTACGTTACCTTTCCAAAGGACTATGTCGTCCCGGCAGACCTTCCCGATGAAGACCGGCTGGATTACATTTCGCTGATGGATGACCTCTTCGGGGCATATCACCGATCCATAACTCAATTAGTCGTAGGGTCGCTTTCCTTCAGCGACCCATCAGTGGAAAAGATCATTAGCCCCAGTAAAAAGGATATAGAGAACCGCGCCAAGGAAGACGCTCGCTACATCTTACCTCTTGCCACCAAAACCCAGATGGGGATGACGATCAATGCCCGTAGCATGGAGGTCCTGTTACGACGTCTGCATTCCATCCCGCTCAATGAAGCCCGTGAAGCTTATGACAAGCTCTTTTCTGCCGTTCACAGCATCGCTCCGTCGCTGATCCGATACACCGAATCAGATGAATTTTCATCCGCCTTGGGTGTTTCTTTCCATAGCACCCTCACTGCCGGCGTAGGGTCGCTTTCCTTCAGCGACCCATCAAGTGATCTGGTACGAGTTATCGACCACAGTCCTGATCCGGATGACCGTATCCTGGCTTCGATCCTTTATGAAAGATCCAGTTATCAGTTTGCAGACCTGCTTTGCTATGTTCAATCGCTGGATTCTCAGGCAAAGACACAATTGAGTGATAAGGTATTTGTTGGTCTCAAGGCATGGCATAAATTACCCCGTGCCTTTGAAATGACCGATTTTACCATGGAACTGCGGATGTCTCAGTGTTGTTTTGCACAGTTCAAGCGGCATCGTATATGCACCATGATCCACCAGGCATACCAAGGTAGTGGTTGTCACATTCTTCCTCCGCAGGTTGGGGAATTGGGCATGAGCAACCATTGGCTGGAACTATTGGCCAGATCGGATGAATTATCTCAACGGCTGTATGCCCTATCCCCACACCTTGCCCCCTATTGCCGGACGAATGCCCATTCCGTCAATGTCCTTGTCCGGATGAATCTCCGTGAGCTCTACCATTTCGTACGTCTGCGCTCCGATGTCCATGCTCAATGGGAGATCAGAAGCATCTCGCAGGAGATCAGCCGCCAGGTGAGATTGATCTGTCCCCTCACGGCGCGTTATCTGGTGGGAAAGAGCGCATTTGGTCAAATCGATTGACAAAAAAGCCCCAGGCAAGAAGTTGACCCCGATAAGCGTCCCTGTAGCTCAGCTGGATAGAGTGGCACCCTCCGAAGGTGAAGGTCAGGCGTTCAAATCGCCTCAGGGACGCCATTATTTCACCTCTCGCCCAATTCTCGTCAGATGGTTTTCTCACCCCAACCACTCGATGCTTATGTAACTGCCGATGACAAATGACGTATTGATCAGCGCCGAGAATATCAGCCGGCAAATCGGAAGCCGGGTGATCATCTCACCGGTCACCTTCGGAATTCATCATGGTGACCGCATCGGGCTCATTGGTGCCAATGGCAGTGGTAAATCCACCCTTCTCAAACTCTTATCCGGATTTGACGAACCAAATGTGGGGGAGATCGTTACCCGCAAGGATATTCGGATAGATTACCTGCCCCAGGAGCCCTGCTTTGCCGATGATCATTCAGCCCTTCAGCACATCACCCCGCGCAGTAAATCACTCTCCGATAATGATATTCATCTGTATGAAGCGATCCTGACCAAGCTGGGTTTGCCGGAATATGACAAACCGCTGTCCATCCTGAGTGGTGGGCAGAAGCGCAAAGCCGATCTTGCCCGTGTCCTGGTCAATGAACCCGACATTCTGCTGCTCGACGAACCAACCAATCACCTGGATCTGGATACCATCGAATGGCTCCAGACTTATCTTGCCAATGACAATTTCACTCTCATCCTGGTTACCCATGACCGGTATTTCTTAGACGCGGTGTGCAACAAGATCATCGAGATCGATGGCTCCCAATTGTATTTCTATCAGGGCAATTACTCCGGCTATATCAAGGCGAAACTGCTCCGCGAGACCGATATCCGCCGCAAGGAAACCCGCCGTCAGGCACAACTGAAGAAGGAACTCGACTGGCTCAAGCGCGGTGCCAAAGCCCGCTCATCCAAACCCAAATACCACGTTGACCGCGTCCGTGAACTCCTCTCCAAATCATATCTGATCAATGAACAGGAGCTCGATATCTCGTTTGCCACGCACCGCATCGGCAAGACCATACTCCAGCTTTACAAACTATCCAAGACCTATGACGGCAAAACGCTGTTCCGTGATATCGAGCATAGCTTCCAACCCCGGGAACGGATCGGGATCATCGGACCCAACGGCTGTGGCAAAACCACCCTGCTACGCCTCATCATCGGTGAGGAAGAAGGCGATACCGGGATCATCAAGACCGGACTGAACACCCGTTTTGCCTACTACCGACAGGAAGAGATCGAGTTTGATACCAACCTCACCGTCTATGAATACATCGCCACTACCGCTGAGGTGATCAAAACCAAAGACGGTACCAGATTGACTGCCAGTGAGATGCTCAAACGCTTTTTGTTCGATACCAAGCTGCAGCAGATACGTCTCTCATCCTTGTCCGGCGGTGAAAAGAAACGGCTCTATCTGCTTCGCTCCCTGCTGTTTGGTGCCAATTTCATTATCCTCGATGAACCGACCAACGACCTTGATATCCGTACCCTGGAGATCCTGGAGGATTATCTCGATGCCTTTGACGGATGCCTCCTCGTTGTCTCGCACGACCGCTTTTTCCTTGACCGCACAATTGATCATCTCTTTATCTTTGAAGGAGATAAGATCAGGAAATTTGCCGGGAACTACTCCGATTATCTGCTGGTAAGGAGATTCACTGCCGACGAAACCGATTGCACCCGTCCCTCCGGCATTTCCGTCCTGCGTCCCGCGCGGGGGTATAAAGGGCTGAACTATAACGAACAGCGGGAATTGGATTTACTGGAAAAACAGATCGGGCAGATCGAACAGCAACTCCTCGCCATCGAAGACCGGCTTACCCAGCCTGATCTGGCATACACCGAATATGCCGATCTGAGCGATCGCCTGGAGATCCTCAATTCTGAACATACCATCGCCTTTGAACGGTGGACTGCGCTGATGGAAAAACAAGAGCAATAAGACCTCTTGAGCCCTGTTTCCTCCTTGCTTGATTACCTTAGTATAACCTTAGTATAACCTTACGACCGTAAGGTTATACTAAGGTTATACTAAGGTAATCAAGCAAGGAGAACGGCTGAAAATTGACAGGATTGGGCAGGAGCATTGTCTGTGCTTTGTCTGATTTCAGTTGACATCCGGGAACGATAGGAAAAACTGTTGCTATGAACAGCAGAATTCAGCGTGATGCGATATCCATGGACGGAGCCGGTCTCAGCCGGATGATCGATATCGGTGACATTTTTCCGGAAGGAGGATTTATCGGGGTCGATTCCCGCTTTGATAAGGTGATCAATTTCCGGAATGCAGATCGGGTGGTTTCGGTGGTTGGGTCTGGTCTGTGTGCCGGTGCGTTACGCATCCGCCTGGATGTGGTCGATCTGGCTGGGATACACTGTATAGATCACAAGAGGGGCAGGGTTGTGATCAATGAAGCTATCGAACTGAAATATGGCTTAGATCAGGTTTACTGCTCTGAGGTCGGTCAAATCTCATCCCCGATTGATCGCGACACTATTTCCGATCTCCGTGTTATTCTGCATAAATACAGCTCTGGCAATGATCTGAGCTTTCTGTTGCCAGGCAGATCATCAAGTGCGTCAGGATCGACAATTGAACAGGCATTTCGGAATCGGGTTATGGATGGCTTCAATCACTTAAAAATGGGCGAGATCAATGATGCGATCACTCTCTTCAACGGAACCGGCTATGGGCTAACTCCGGCAGGTGATGACTTTATCTGTGGGTTGCTGATGGGCATGTATCTGCTGGACGCAAAAAATGAGTTGTCAAAAATCATGGGTTTGATTTATTCTCTTTCCATCGGTGCTAATCCATTGGTCAATACCATGCTCCATCAAGCATATCATGGCAGATTTGATGCCGATTGGAAAGCACTGGCGCATGCCTTTAGGAGTGGATCGGCTGCACTGGAAATGGCGGTACTTCAGGTGCTCCAATGCGGTGAGACCTCCGGCGCCGATAAACTGACAGGTTTTATCGTTGCGCTTTCGCAACAATGGAAAAGGATGTGATATGCACTCAGCAAGCGCTATCATCAAGGGCAAGTATCTGGACTCGGTGAAGCTGATGCTCATCTCCAAGCAGATGCGCCTACAGAGCGGAGTGACCGATGCCGTGGCGATCATGGCTACGCCGGAAAATCTGGCGATCCTGCAGGCAACCGGGATGAACCTAAGGGGTTTTGACGCTGCCGATCCGGTGGACATCTGCATCGGAGTCATCGCAGAATCAGACGTAATTGCCAGTCGGGTGGTCGATTTGGCGGAAGAATGGATAGTCACGGGCATTCCGGGAGACAGCGATAGGGCGCTTAAGGAGAGCGCCACTGCGAATAAAGTCCGGAATATTGATTCAGCGCTGAAGATCATGCCCGAGGCAAATCTGGCGTTGATCTCGGTGGCGGGTAAATATGCCGTCCGGGAAGCCAGACGTGCTTTACTCAAGGGTTTGCATGTGATGCTTTTTTCCGATAACGTCGGCATCGAAGAGGAAAAGGAACTCAAGGAACTTGCGCTCTCCCGCGGGCTCTTGATGATGGGTGCCGATTGTGGCACGGCGATCATCAATGGTGTTCCCCTTGCCTTTGCCAATCAGGTGAGACGTGGCAATATCGGGATCGTCTCGGCTGCCGGAACCGGTCTGCAAGAAGTGGCTTGTATCATTCATAACAAGGGCTGTGGTATCTCTCAGGCATTTGGCACCGGTGGCAGAGACGGTAAAAAGGCAATCGGTGGTCTGATGCTGATGGCTTGCCTGCAATACCTGATCTCAGATGAGGGTACCAAAGTCATCGTCCTCATCAGTAAAGTGCCGGATCCGGAAATCATAGATAAGATCTGGGAGGTTTCGGCGACTACGAACAAACCGGTAGTGGTCAATCTGCTGGTACCTTTTAACCCCCCTGCTCCGGCAAACGTGCATCCGGCTCCGACCTTGACGCAAGCGGCTGTTCTTGCCTGCCGTCTGGCAAGCGGGGATCAGTCCTCGTGGGGAAGCTGGTCGGGTCTATCAAATGATATTTATCCAAACCGGAAACTGATCACTTTACCCCAGGAGCCGAAGCGGATCCATCTGCGGGCTCTGTATAGCGGTGGAACTCTGTGTTATGAGGCACAGGTCATTTATCATCAAAAGATGGGGGACTATGCGTGGAGCAATGCGCCATTGGAACCTTCCTGCCGGGTAGGGGGGCTGGCTGAGACCGAAGGGGACGTGATCCTCGATCTGGGAGGGGATGAATTCACCGTCGGTCGCTTGCATCCGATGATCGACTATGCCCTGAGGGTCAAAGCGATTGAGGATATTGCCAAACGAGAGGATATCGGGATCATCCTGCTGGATGTGGTGCTGGGCTTTGGCTCACATCCTGCGCCACAGGAGGAACTGGCACCGGTGATCAGCAAAGTTGTTGCCGGACATGGTATTGTGGTGATCTGCACGGTGGTCGGAACCGATGCTGATCCGCAGAACCGACCGGAAGTGATCGCCACCCTCAAAGCCAGTGGTGCCATTGTCACCGATTCCAATGCCGAGGCATGTGAGATCGCTTTATCGGTGCTGAACACTCTGAGGAGGTCGTAATGGCGTTTAAGAATTTGAAAGATAGTGACATCCAGGTGATCAACATCGGGCTTAAGTCCTTTGCCGGTACGCTGCGAACCATGAATACTCCGGTCGTGGATGTGGACTGGCAACCGCCGGCAACGGCTGATCTGAAGGCATTGGCAGTCCTTGACCATCATCAGGAAAAGATAGATCGAGCCAATGAGCGGGTGCTGGAGATCATCCAGAACGGCAAGCCCCTCCTGATCGGGCTGGATATCGCCCGCAACGTGATCCCCGGGATGCATGAGAATATGATCCTGCATGCCGGTCCACCGGTGACTTGGGACCGGATGTGTGGCACGATGAAGGGTGCCGTGATTGGCGCTCTTTTGTACGAAGGAAAAGGGCGGACTAAGGAAGAGGCGGAGTCACTGGCAGCCGGTGGGGCGTTTGAGTTTGTGCCCTGCCACGAGCATGACGGCGTTGGTCCCATGGCGGGGATCATCTCTCCATCCATGCCGGTGTTTATCCTGCAGAACCAGACCTATGGCAATTATGCCTTTTGTACCCAGAATGAGGGTCTGGGCAAGGTCTTGCGTTATGGCGCTTTTCAGCCGGAGGTCATTGCCAAGCTCAAATGGATGGAGCAGGTCCTTTACCCCTGTCTGGATCGGGCGATCCGCTCCCTGAGAGGGATTGACATTGGGCATCTCATCACTCAGGCGTTGCAAATGGGCGATGAAGTGCATAACCGCAACCGGGCAGGGACCTCCCTGCTTTTTCGTCAATTGGCTCCGGCGCTGATCAGGACGATGCAGGAAGCTGAGGATACCGCCAAAGTCCTGGAGTTTATCAATGGCAACGACCACTTCCTGCTCAATTTGTCCATGCCTGCCGCCAAAGCCATTCTGGATGCGGCTAAGGGCATTGAACACAGCAGTATAGTTCTGACCATGGCACGTAATGGTACTGACTTTGGCATCCGTCTGGCAGGAACGGGAGATGATTGGTTCACCGGTAAAGCAATGATTCCGGATGCCCTGTACTTTCCCGGCTATTCCAAAGCGGACGCCAATCCCGATATCGGTGACAGTGCCATTACGGAAACCGCTGGCTGGGGCGGATTTGCCATTGCTGCCGCTCCGGCGATCGTGCAATTCATCGGTGGCAAGGCATCTGACGCCATGCGTTATACTCTTTCGATGTATGAGATTTGCGCCGGAGAAAGCGGCAGGTATCAGATCCCGGCACTTGATTTCCGGGGTACACCCTTGGGCATCGACGTCCGGAAAGTGATAGACAACAACCTCACCCCCTTTATTGATACCGGAGTGGCTCATAAGGATCCCGGTATCGGTCAGATCGGAGCTGGAGTGGTGCAAGCGCCCATGGAACCATTTAATTTGGCAATGAGGGGTTTGGCAGATAGATTATTACTGGAGTGACTTATGAATACATTTGAATTTATCGAATTGATGAGCAAGGTCAAGCTTTATGACCTCACCCAGCGCCTGAGCGTACATACCCCGCCCTGGCCATCTTATATGCCGCTGGGTATCCAGTATTTCAAGCGCATCGCCGGTGCTCACATGGGACAGGGTGCCAATGGACAGATCATCACCACCAGCAATCACGTTGGTACCCACATCGACGGCGAGATCCACTTCCACGGCAGTGGTAGAAGCATCGGGAACGTTCCGATGGAAGAATGGCTCGGAGCCGGAGTGGTGGTTGATATCTCCGATGCCGTGGCTGATTATGACCTTTATTCGCCTGATCTGCTGATGTCCAAAGCCGATATCAGACCAGGCGATATCCTCGTCATCAATACCGGATATCACCGCTATGCCTGGGATCAACCGGAATCGGACGAACTGCGCTATTTCGTGAAACATCCGGGACCTGATCCCGATTTTCATAAATGGGCGCTGGAGATGAAGCTCAAATGGATCGGAGTGGACTGTGGCAGTGCCGATCACCCGATGAATACAATCATCCGCAACTGGCATCCCAAATCCTTTATCGAGGCGGAAAAAAAACTGATGGCAAAGACCGGCATGACCTGGGATGATACCTTCCCGCCCGATGAGTATTATCAGGTGATGCATCTCAAGCTTTTCCCGAAGAAACTGGTGCATGCCGAAAATCTGGGTGGAGATATCGCCAAAGTAAGCAACAAACGTCTCTGGATCGGGCTCTTTCCCTTGCGCGGGATCGAACTCGAGTCATCCATGTGCCGTATCATCGCACTGGAGCCATAGGACAAAGGAACTTTGGGACCCCGGACTCCGATTCGGCAAGGGAGAACCGGAGTTCTCCACCCCCAATAGACACGATGGATTATGTAAATTAGGAGGCGGAATGCCCGTTACACATGATTTTGAATACCGGCGCCCGCAAACGCTGGATGAAATGCTCGGTCTGCTGTCTGACTATCAGGACGGAGCAGTGATCCTGGCAGGAGGGACTGACCTGGCACTGGAACTGAAAGAGGATTTGCGAAGACCGGATTTGGTCATAGATATCAAGGGCTTGGCGGAATTCAAGCGCATCGAGGTGATAGATGGTACTTTACAAATCGGTGCTTTGGTCACTTTCAGCGACCTCTTGGCATCAGAGCTGATTAAAAGTCAATTTTACCCGCTCTGGGAATCGGCAGCCAGCGTTGCTTCAGTCGGCATCCGCAACCGTGCCACCATGGTCGGTAATATCTGTTCGGCTGTGCCTTGTATGGATTCCGCTCCGGTTTTGATGTGCTATGACGCTCAGATAGCGTTGACCAGCAAAGCAGGGGAGAAGATCGTCCCGATCGCTGAGTGGTTCATCGCTCCCCGCAAGACCTTGAGAAAAGCGGACGAACTGGTCGCTGGGATCAGGATACCGATCATCGCAATAGAACATGCCGGCGTCTTTGTTAAACTGGGCAGATACAAGGGTGAAGACCTTGCCCAAGCCAATCTTGCCATCCTGATGAGTGCAGATTTGGAATACCGGATCTGCTTTGGCTCCGTTGCTCCGGTACCGGTAAGGGCGGTGCCGATCGAGGAGTTTCTCCGGGGGAAGAAACCGGAAGTGAATGTCCTGGATCAAGCCGCTGCAATGGTGGAAACGCTAATCAGTCCTATCACCGACGTCAGAGCAAGCCGTGAGTATCGGATGCACATCTGCAAAGTAATGCTCAAGCGTGGATTGGCGGTCACTCATGAGCGTCTGGCGGGTAAGAATGCCGAGCATCTCTTTATCCTGGGAGGTTGAGATGAGACAAGTGACAATTACCCTGAATGGTGAGTCCCGCTCTTGCCTGGTCAAGCCGAATGAGACGCTCCTGGATGTATTGCGTGATAAACTGGGAGTGAAGAGTCCAAAATGTGGATGCGATCATGGTGATTGCGGATCCTGTGCCGTGCTGCTCAACGGTAAGAGCGTCCGTTCCTGCCTCATCTTTGCCATCGAGTGTGAAGGCATGGAGATCCGTACTCTGGAAGGTGTCTCCGGAGATAAACTTTCTGCCTTGCAGGAAGCATTTATTGAGTTCAATTCCTTCCAATGCGGATACTGTGCTCCGGGAGTGATCATCACCGCCACCGAACTATTGGAGACCAATCCCCATCCCTCCCTGGATGAGATCAAGGAGGCTTTGAGCGGCAACCTCTGTCGTTGCACCGGCTACACTCCGATCTTTGATGCCATCATGGCGGTGACCAAGAAGGAGGACGAATGAAGAAGCATAAATTCATCGGGCAGCCCGTTATCCGTATCGACGGCAGAGAGAAGGTCAGCGGTGCGGCGGTCTTTACCGATGATATCGACTTTGGTGCCAATCTGCTGTATGCCGAGGTGGTGACCAGTACGCAAGCGCATGCCTTGATCAAGGCGATCGATACCAGTGCTGCCGAAAGCATTGAAGGTGTCGTCAAGGTCTTTACCGGCAAGGATTTCCCCTACCAATTCGGACTCTATATGAAAGACCGTTACATCTTCGCCCAGGAAAAAGTGCGCTTCTATGGTGAGCAGGTAGCGGCAGTGGTAGCCCGTTCGGCGCAAGTAGCGAAGCAGGCAGCTCGGCTTGTCCGTGTAGAATATGAACCTTTGCCGGTGGTGACCGATCAGATGGAAGCACTCGAAGCAGATGCTGCTCTGATCCATCCCGGTCTCGGTGAATACGAACACGTTCCCTGGTTCTTTCCCCAATCGCAGACCAATATCGCGCACTGGCGTAAGATCCGCAAGGGCGATCTGGAAGATGGCTTTAAGCAGGCGGACTATGTCCTTGAAGATACTTATCAGGTTCCACGCTATGCGCATTGCGCCATCGAAACGCATGTGGCCATCGGCAAGTTTGACCATTCCGGGCGTTTGACGGTGTGGAGTTCGTCTCAGTCTCCTCACACGCAGCGTAATCTGTTTGCCGAAGCGCTTGCACCGCTTGGGCTTACTCATAAAGATGTGCGGGTTATCACTCCGCATGTCG
>VGPI01000003.1 GCA_016875595.1 Candidatus Cloacimonadota bacterium | reverse complement strand
TAGGGTGTATGTTGTTTGTCCAATTGGAGTCCAATACAATCTCAGATCGGTGTTGAGTGATGACTGATTACCACCGTTTCTGACCAGTACGTCAACAAACAAATCACTGCTTGTGGACCGCAATCTGATATCCGATAACATAAGGTCAGGACCTGCAACAAGATAACTGTTTAACTGCGACTCATAAGTTCTTGACTGAGTCTCTATAATGTATTTATAGACAATCTCTTTGCCAGTATTCTGACGATTAAGCTTGCCAGTGGTCGTGTATAAGGTCTGATCGGATCCCTCTACCTGCATTGGAAGGTTATGCCAAACAACGCTGGCGCCTATGGAATCAGTCCTTACCCGGCAGTATGCATTTACAATCTCCTCAGATGACCATACTCTGGAAGTAAACTGGACTGAGTCACTCCATGCCGGTACTGTGGGGTTCAATATATGGTGCATAATGTTGGGTCTTCCAACACTTATTTGCGTCATACCCAGATATTCCTGTTGAGAGGAGTATCCAACCAGAAGCACATTTCGGTTGTAGTTGGTTCCAGAAGTTGTAGGGAGTATGTATTGTGCCTGAAACTGATTCTGAATCACGGGCAGGTCAAATGGAATATTAACGATGATCTCCTTTGGGTTTGTGATGTACAATCTTGCAGCGTTTACTCCAGATGGAAAGATCGCATTTACTCGTACCGTGTCTCCTGGGGAGTAAACGTGTTGATTGGTCAAAACATCTATTCCAGTTTGTGGCTTCCTCAGAGTTATCGTTGGATCTCCCAAATAAACCATCCCCACCGTGTAAGCCCGTCGGGCAGTGGATGTCGTTCCTGTCGAGCTAAACCTTGCTTGTGCAAAAGAGAAAGACTCTCCAGCAGTATCAAACCGACTGTCCAGTAAGGATAGGTTTAAGGCAACACCATACGTCAGATTATGTCCAGAATAGCTATAGGCAACCTGTCCAATGGTTGAGATGGCACCTTTGTCCCCCTCCATTACCAGTTTTTCACTCAAAGAGCCTATCCCCCGGGTATCAAATGCCGAGGCATAACAACATAAGCTGATAAAAATCGGAAACACCTGATTATTGAGGGATGCAACATCGTTAAGATTGAACAAATTGTTATCTGACCAAACATGCCCGCCACCGTGGCCATTAAACTGAACATAACTTGTCCCTGAGTTTATCCTGTCCTTCAAAGCGGTCGTACCACCGGCATATTGAATGCCAACGGTAGAGGTATTGGTGTAAACCCGTGCTACCCTGTAATGCCGAGGTATCGACCTGCGTCTAATCATCTCCGATTCTTGAGCGAATACATCTGTTCCATCAGTTCCCTTTCCGCCAGATGCAAAGGTAACATGGCTATTCCAGAGTAAATTTGTCAGTGGATTACCATTATAGTGAGCAACTTTGTTTGCATAATCCAGGACTTGCTCGGCAGTCCAGGCAGGTATTCTGCCCAGACTTATATCCGGAACCATATCATTACCAATAAAACAGGCATACCACGCATCCGATGGTGTTGATCCCTGTTCGATCGTCCACAGTTTCTTTACTGGTATTACGTTGAATATTTTTCCGGGGCTATCACCGCGTTCATCGTTTGTTCCCTCACCAATAAGGACTACATGTTCTAGATATGGTGTACTCCAGTTATTATAGACATAATTTATAAAATCCTTAATGGCATTTGCCGATCTTATGCCATTATTAAACTCATTGAATATATGCTGCACATCGACAAGTTCGACGGTAAACCCCTTGGATTCCCATGTCTGTTTTAAAAGCATTGTGCCTTCACAAGCAATGAGATCAGCATTAGTAATGGCGATCAGAGAGGCAGAATTACCGGGATTCTTCAGGTCAGTGGGAGCCAGCAGTCTTGCATATTTGGGTAGTTTTTTTTGCGCGTTGGTTACGGCATAATACCAAACATCATCAGCCATAACACTATCTTGAAAAGTAACCACCCATGGCTCAAGAGCGTCAACCGCAAATGGTTCTATCTGAGTATTGTTAAAGATGGATGATCCAATTTTGTAGATCGATACGTCGCCGTTCTGGAATCCTTCCAGTGAAAACTGATACAAACCGTATGGTCGATCAGCAGGTTTTGTAAACCTGATGAAATCAGTATCTGTTTTATACTCTCGCCAGTATGTTAGTGTGATATAGTCGACTAAAACCTGCTCCAGCGTACCTGATACTGTGTCTCCCGGTAAGCTTATAAAAACGTTGTTTTGGCCGTGATTAAGATAGGTGTTAGGTATTGGAGCGGTATTATTGAATATCTGTTCTCTTTGCCCAATCCAGGTATGTGAGTTAACCAAAGCCTGATTTATTCGGACCATTGCATTATGATCATATTGGTTTGGACCAAGCGTCCTTGCATAAGTTCGTCCATATAAACATACACTGATGTCAAAACGCCGAGAAGCCACTGGCAGCGGATATTGGAGATTGATTGGTACTATATCCATATGGGGAGCCGTTATGGTTTTCCAGAACCAGATATCCTCCCTGAAAAAATTATTACTCGACGACCAGGCATCACCCAGTTTCTCATAGACGGTCTGTTGCTCAAAATGCACCGTCTCGAGATAAGCAGTCGGACTATTATATTGAGACGGGTTTGAGACTACCAATCCTCCATTTTCTATTGCCATTCTGGCACCCAGAGTACTACTCATGCCAAGCAGATACACATTCTCTGTCGTGTATTCATCATAACTGGAGGTTGCGCCATAAACACGATCTCCCCAGAATTCAAAGTAATCATTCTGGTCAAAACTCCCGTCAATCTCACCTTCAAAATGGATCGGGACTGGTCCGTTCTTGTCTCTTAACTCCAGATAGCGTGGATTTATAGAATTGATATTCCAGCTCAATCCCAACCCCGATTCCTCCTGAGCAGTTGATACAATATCTGCCAGGTATTGATAGGTTATCCTGTAAATCCCCTGAGCATCAACAATTATCTGGATCTGATCGGATAGACCACTGCCATTTCGTGGTGGAGAATAGCTGTTATCTCTGGTTCGTGGTAACCGCCATTGACTTGATGTCTGATTATTCAAGAAGAAATCATCCGCTACAGCATCTATATAGTTATCCGCGGTCACCCAATCCCGGCTGCTGCTCTTTGTCCCGCTTATTCTGATCCTGACAGTTAGTTCGCTGATAACTTCCAGTTCCTTGCTGAGTGGCCGATATCGAAAAGGATTGATCTGAGCTGTTACAAAGCTTCTATCCCCAACAAAACTTCGTTCGCCCTTATTCACCAGTTCTGCTGGAAACATTGCCGAGCTATTATAGATCAACAGGTTTGGCTCATATTCCTCTTCCACGAGATATTCTTTGGGAGAATAGACCCTGGAAACTGGCACAAGACTGATATTATGAAAGGTCGTGCTCCGGAAGTCCATCACTTGGATATTGATATCACCATCAAACGGGACTCCCACCGCTTCGCCGAAAGAAATGATCTCCGGATAACCTGCCTCGGATGAGATCCCCCCATCGGCACAAATGATCTTTTGCCACTCCTGACCATTGATCTTCACATGATCGATGCTCCATTCCGGCAATTCAAATCTCACGATCATCTCATCGCGTGATTCACTCACCACCTGATATACCCTGGCAGAAATAACCATGGGTAATATCATCAGTACATATATGCATATCTTTCTCATATTTGCTTGTCCTTAAGAATCTTGTTAGTTCTCAAACCAATGTCCTTGCGGTACGTCATACCTTCAAATCCCACCGCCACACCAATGTCATTGTATATGATCTGCCTTGCCTTCGCAATGCTGTCTTGTCCTGAAACCACATTAAGCACCCTGCCACCATTACTGACCAATGAACCGTCGATTTCCTTCACCCCGGCGTAGATCACTTCTGATATCAGACCTTCGCGTAACCAAATCGGTTTCTCTTTTTCATACTGAGCGGGATAGCCCTTGGCTGCCAGTACGACACACACACAATATCCCTCCCTCCAATCCAGAGTGAGTTTATCCACCTGATGATTCAGGATCGCCTGGCAGATGGACGGAAGACCCGTTTTCAGAAGTGGTAATATTACCTGGGCTTCCGGATCTCCCAAACGGCAGTTAAATTCGATCACCTTCGCACCCAAATCTGTGATCATCAGCCCCAAATACAGAATCCCCTCAAAGGGGCATCCCTCAGATCTCATTGCCTGCAAAACGGGCTTGACTATCGTATCCTCTATCTCACTGCGATATGCCTCAGCGGACTGAACCGGAGCATAAGCTCCCATCCCGCCGGTATTGGGACCAAGATCGCCATCCAGCAATTGCTTGTGATCCTGTGAAAAGACAGTGCACCGGTAATTATCTCCATCCGTAATAACGAAGAGCGAGACCTCCCATCCCTTTAAATATTCCTCTATGATCACCTTATTGCCAGCATGTCCGAGGGATTTATCGATAAACATGGCTGAAAGCTCCTCAAGGGCTTGAGCATGACTCTCAACGATATGAACACCCTTCCCTGCCGCCAAGCCATCTGCCTTTACGACGCAGGGATAGGAAAAATTCTGCAATTCTTCAATCGATTGCTCCAATGAATCCGCAATTACAAAACGAGCAGTAGGAATATGGTACTTCTGCATCAATTCCTTGGCAAAACCCTTGCTCGTTTCGATCCGTCCTGCTGCCTGGCTTGCCCCTATACACGCTATGCCGGACAGACGCAATAGATCACTCAGTCCTTCGGCGATTGGTTGCTCAGGTCCGATAAAGACCAGATCAATTCCTTCCTGAAGGCAATATTGCACCACTTCCTCGTGACTATCCAGAGTCACTGTTTGATGGAACATGGCTATACCGTCATTGCCAGGGGACACAATCACCCGATCTGCACTGGACGCAAAAGCATTGGCTATTGCATGTTCTCTGCCTCCGCTGCCGATTACTAATACATTCATCGTGTTTATCTTACAGATACTATATTCATGTTATTGTTCAGGTTTACAACCATTACATATATGCTTAAGAGTCAGTAAAGCATACTCACTTGCCTTGTGTCGAATCTGTTCCCGGTCACCGGTAAATACCAGGGAAAGCGACAACGCGTCATCGGTTGATGCTATACCAAAACACACCAATCCCACTGGTTTGTTCCCGGTGGCTCCGTCCGGTCCTGCAATGCCGGTAAGGGCAATGGCATAGTCCGCTCCGGATTGGATCAAACATCCCGAAGCCATTTCCCTTGCAACTTCTTCGCTTACGGTTCCATACTTTGCTATTGTAGCGGGATCAACTCCCAGCAGCCTCTCCTTCATTTCATTGCTATATGCAACTAATCCGCCTTTGAAATAACGAGATGATCCGGGCACAGCGGTGATCATCTGCTGCAGCATTCCTCCGGTACATGACTCGGCTACAGACAATGCCAAGCCATTATCTATCATGGCATTCTGAAGTGCAGACGCTGGAGTATCCTCATCTATGCCCCAAACAGCATCAAGGATCAAAGCACTTAACTGATCTTTGGACTGGATTACCTTTGCCTCATCGGTACCATAAACTCTCAGATCGACTCTTCCGGTTTGGGGTAGCCAGGCAAGTGACACGCCTTCCGGCAAGACAAATTCCTCCAGGCGTTCTGCCAAAGCTGATTCAGTGGTATTCCAGGTATGGAAAGTTACCTGACTGACGGGCTTAGTTCGGTGCTTCTTTCTCAGGATATCCTTTATGTGTGTCTCGAAGATGAACTTCATTTCGACCGGCACTCCCGGCAGGGCAAAGAAAGATCTGCCGCCTCCGGAAAAATACAATCCCGGTGCAGTTCCCCGGGCATTGCTCAGAGCTGTGAAACCAGCTGGGATCATTGCCTGACTGCGATTGATCTGAGGTACTGGAAGTCCTCTGCGCGAGAATTTCTCCTGCACTTCGATCCAGATATCCTGTTCAAATACCAGTGGTTTGCCAAAAACCCTGGTGATCGCTTCTTTGGTAATATCGTCTTTGGTTGGACCCAGCCCACCCGTACTGACCACGACATCAAATTTATTCCAAAGCGCTTGGATGTTTTCAGCTATTTCCTGTTTATCGTCGTGGATGATCACGCAATGATCCACCGGCAGCCCCAGTAATGCCAGTTCACTTGCCAGGTAAGCCAGATTGGTGTTTATTGTCTTTCCCAGCAGGATTTCGTTGCCGATGGAAATGATGGCTGTTTTTACATTATCCATGCGGTTGTCAAAGGAATGATGAACCGGGCATTACTAATATGATTTGGCAAAGATCACGCGCCGAACAGAAGTTTTACCGCAACAGATACAGGATCCCTTTTCCTCTACCGCATCGAATGGTATGCAGCGGACGGTTACCTTCAGGTCATCCTTGATCCGTTCCTCACAAGACACATCACCGCACCAGTGAGACCGGGCAAAACCGCCATGGATCTCCGGTTGATTCTTGTTTTGGGGAGTAAAATAGCGATAGAACTCACTCTGATCGTCGATCTTGATCATATTCCCATTACGGAATTCGAGTGCCTTGGTATAGATATTGCTCTGCAAATCAGCCAGTGCTTTCAACACATACCCGGGTAATGCGTCAAACTGGACGGATTGCTTATCACGTGGTTCCAGATCGCGTCTGGCGATCATTACGGAGTTTTGTTCCACATCCCGCGGTCCGATCTCGACTCTGAGCGGAATACCTTTCTTGATCCAATACCAGTTTCGCTCGCTTGAGGTCAGGTCTCGGTCGTCAAGCTCGCAATAGACTTTGATATCGTCAAACATGGTGTTTTTCAGTAAATCCTGGATCCTGTGGGTAAAAGCAAGTATCTGATCGCGTTCCTCTTCATTCTTGTATATTGGTATTAGTGCTACATGCGCCGGAGCTATCCGGGGCGGCAAGACCAGACCGTTGTCATCGCTGTGTGCCATGATCAGTGCTCCGATCAGACGGGTGGATACTCCCCAGGAAGTCGTCCAGGCATATTCCACCTCACCATTCCGGTTTTGAAACCGGATATTGGATGCTTTGGCAAAATTCTGTCCCAGAAAGTGCGAAGTACCTGACTGCAAAGCTTTTTTATCCTGCATCATCGCTTCGATGCAATAAGTATTCACCGCACCGGGGAATTTCTCGCCTTCGGTCTTCTCGCCTTTGATCACCGGAATTGCCAGATAATCCTCCGCAAAACGGGCATAGACAGTCAGCATTCGTTGCGTTTCTTCCATCGCCTCTTCATAGGACTCATGGACGGTATGACCTTCCTGCCACAAAAACTCGGTTGTCCGTAAAAACAAACGGGTGCGCATTTCCCATCTAACGATGTTTGCCCACTGATTGATCAACAGCGGCAGATCACGATAGGAATTGACCCAACGCGCAAAAGATGCGCCAATTATGGTCTCGCTGGTGGGACGGATGATATAGGGCTCGGTAAGTTCACCGGCTGCTTTGAGTCCGCCTTTGCCATCATCTTCCAGTTTGCTGTGAGTTACAACTGCACATTCCTTGGCAAAGCCCTCCACGTGTTCCGCTTCCTTCTCAAAGTAACTTTTCGGGATGAAGACCGGGAAATAGGCATTGCGGTGCCCCGTCTCGCGAAACATCCCGTCCAGGACGCGCTGAATATTCTCCCAGATGGCATAGCCCCAGGGCTTGATCACCATGCAGCCGCGTACCTCACTGGTCTCTGCCAGATCGGCGGCTTTGATCACCTGTTGATACCATTCAGCATAGTTTTCCATACGGGTCGGCTCAATGGCGGTTCTTTTATTCTTGGACATAATTCTCCGCTTTTATTTATCGTGTTTCCAAAAATGACGGGGATATGTTTCTGTCAATAACTAAAGTCCATTACTCAGGAAAATTATCCTCAGCCTCCAAAGTCAGGAAGACACAAACCACCACAATCAACCCAAAGACCCTTGCAAAGCATGTCCGTATCGCGAACCCAGTTCGTCTGTTGCATAAGCAGAGCTTGCCCCTTATTTTATTGAGACCGTCGACATAACTAATCTCGGGATAAGTGCCTCCGTATAACGCAGTGTCGAGCGTATTGATGTCTGACCTGTTCCCGCCCACCATCCAAGCGATAGGGTGTCGCCCCATCCCCCGATTTATTCAACGGACTTATCTTTATTAATCCAATCAACCCGTCAGGGTTTTCAGAAGATAAGGCGGTGGTTTTAACCACCGTATCAGGAGGCAATACCCTCCCAACCCGTCAGGGTTTTCAGACTTTGGGAGGGCTTTAGCCCGACAAAAAACTCTTTACAAATCCACCATATTCACATTCATAAGCCAATCAACAAAATGGAGGTACCCGATGCCCGGCTCATCATTATCGTGCTTGCTATACCACATCATATTTTCCGTCAAAAACCGGCAGACTAAGATCAGGCAGGCTGAACGCGAGTGTTTGTTTCAATACATGGGTGGTATCATCAATACCATCGGAGGCAAACCCGTCATTTCAACGGTATGGACGATCACGTGCATCTCCTGTGCTTCCTGCCGAGGCATCTGTCAATTTCCGATATGATCACGACCATCAAAGCCAAATCCTCCTGGTGGCTCAATCGAACCTTTACCGACCGCCCTTTTCCCTTTCATTGGCAGGAAGGATATTGCATTTTCAGCGTCAGCCCCGAAACTCTGGACAAGGTGAAACATTATATCCTGCAACAGGATGAACATCATCGCAGCATGACCTACAACGATGAATTTATGCGCTATTATGATAAATTGATCTCCCTACAGGCCAATGAGATGAAAGAGATGAATTGGAATCGGACTGAAGTCCTCCCAAAGTCTGAAAACCCTAACGGGTTATGCGCCTTCCGGCATCCGGTACGGTGGTTAAAACCACCGCCTTATCTTCTGAAAACCCGCGGGTTATGGGAAACGGCATGGCTTAGTAACTGAAAGACAGTTGAAAGAAATTGATTGACATCCAGGACGAGGTTAAACTATACACTCAGTTTAGTATGAAAGGATAAACCATGAATAATGAGAGCATAAGAGATCTGAAGGATAGACTAATGAACTCAGGCTTTAGAAGAATCTGCAAATGTCCACCTTCACACATAAACTGCATGACAGCAAAAGAATGGATGGTGTCTCAGATTGGAGTGTGGCAATTTTTCTATGATAAGAAGGATATAAGGGATAAAGAGAAGCATCCCGCCACCTTTCCGATCAGCTTATCAAAAAAGATCATATCACTATTCAGTCATGAAGGTGAGTTGGTGCTTGATCCATTCGTTGGTAGTGGTACAACTCTAGTAGCCGCACAGGATTTAAACAGAAACTGCCTGGGTTTTGATCTGAATGAGAGTTATATCGGATTGTGTAATGAACGGTTAGATCAATCAATAGCATTCAATAAATGCTCTCAGATAGCTATCCAAGATGATGCCAGAAACATAAATGAGTATTTACCCTCAAATTCTGTAAGTTTGATCTGGACATCACCTCCCTATGCCAACTTACTTAATAAACAAAGAAAAAATAAATCAAGAAGAGATCGGGATAACGGTCAGCTTAACAAAATTGAGCAATACTCACAAGATGAGCGTGATTTGGGAACATATTCAGTCGAAAAGTGGGCTACAGCTTTGGGCGATATCTTTGAGGATTTGCTGCATCTTTTAAAGCACAAAGCTCATTGTGTGGTTAATGTTCCCGATTTCTGGTGGGAGAATAAACGCATAACTCTTCATATCGTATTGGTAGAAGAATTAAGAAAAAGAGGATATGAACTACGAAATACGATAATATGGGATCGAACTAACATTGTTAACAACATTGGTATCTTCGGGTGGCCAAGTAACTATATCACAATGGGAACTACATTTGAGTACTTACTTGATTTTTGGAAACCACAAAAATAGGAGAATATAGTATGCTTCAAGTTTTTACCAAAGACGAACTGATTACTAAACTCAGAGAGATTAAAAATCGGGGTTGGATAAAAAACTACCGGATCGGTAATGACGGCTCAGTAGGGAATATTCTGGAGGATTTACTTGACCTGAAAGAGAACAATTTAGCCATTGCCAATTCAGGAGAATGGGAATTGAAAACTAAAAGAAAGAAGTCATCTGCTCTGTCCACCTTACTTCATAACGAGCCATCCCCAAGACAAGCCAAGATTGTTCCTTCTCTTCTTCTTCCCTATTATGGATGGAGGCATAAAGATGCCGGGGATAGGTATCCTGATTCGGAGTTAAGTTTCAGATAGACAATATACTGTGGACGATATAGTGATAGAGGGTTTACTGTTAATCTGGATAGGAATGAAAAGAAGATCACAATCAGTTTCGATGCAAGACATGTCGATCAGCGTCATTCTGTATGGCTATCAAGCGTAAGTGATAGAATAGGTCTTGGAGCACTAAATCCAACACCATACTGGGGTTTTGATGACGTTTCAGCCACTGTTAGATCAAAACTTATCAATTGCTTCTACGTAATTGTTGATGCTAAAAAAGAGAACGGCAGTGAGTTTATCAGGTACAGTGACATCAAAATGCTGAGTAACTTCTCTATGGACAAGTTCATTGATGCCCTTGAGAATAACCTAATCTATGTTGACTTCGATGCCAGAACGGGTCACAATCATGGGACTAAGTTTCGAATAAGAGAATGCAATATCCATGAGCTATATGATAGGGTGATCATGCTGTAGTCTCTTTCATAGATTATTCAAATCACCCACACTTATTGATTGGATAATAATAAGGTTGATTGAGAGATGAAATGGTTTGGTAAGGTTATTAACAGGTTCATGCACAAATGCAGTGTCAATGAAAGCGCAAATGATCAATTCTATCTCGGATTGTGTTCTTTTCATGGATGGGAAATAGAACAGAATTACAAAGAAGCTCTAATGTGGTTTGATAAGGCCGCATGCCAAGGACATGTAGAAGCACAATTCCATATTGGAATGTGTTACAGAGAAGGGATAGGAGTTGATCAAAATTACATTTTTGCCTTCTGGTGGCTTAGAAAAGCTGCAGAGAAAGGTCATATTGATGCTCAGTATAGTGTTGCAATGTGCTACTTCTATGGGAAAGGAGTGACACTTGATTACAAGAAGGCGGCCAATTGGCTTCGAAAAGGTGCAGAGCAAGGAGATGCAAAAGCTCAATTTGCACTTGGGGGATACTATGATTACGGTATGGGAGTTGATCAGAATTATGTAGAAGCAGCAATTTGGTATCAACGTGCAGCGGAACAAGGATATTTAGAAGCATTGCTAAACATTTGCATATGTTTTAATGAAGGGAAAGGAGTCGCAAAAGACATTGAGAAAGCTTACTTCTGGAGTTCACTTGCGAGTACGAAAATGGAATGTGATCCACTCATATTATCCTACCACGAAGATTGCGGACGTCAACTGACCTCTGTTCAGAGATCAAGGATAGCGCAGGATGCCCGAGATTATTTGGTGCAGAAAGGGTGGTAGATTATACCCTCCGAACATCTTTGAGATTAACACCATTTCGAGTGCAGAGACACTTCCTCCTTACTTGATAACCTCTGTATAACCTTAGTATAACCTTACGGTCGTAAGGTTATACTAAGGTTATACAGAGGTTATCAAGTAAGGAGGACAAAGGCATCGATTTACAACTCATTGATAGGGAGATAGTTGGAAAATGGGCAAAAAGTGTGGTTTAATTACCACGCAAGCCCAAGGAGAGAGCTCGAATAAGCCGTGCTCTGGGGCGGAACGTCATCAATTGGGATCTGGGAGGGAATAGATCAGCTTACATGATGCTCACCATTACAACACAATAAGGCACTTTTTACTTGATCTGACGATGGGCAAGGATCATCAAGATCTATCGCTAAAAGTATCTGCCCCGTTGCTCCGGCGGATTTGCTCTTGACAATTCGGGCTGATGATAAAAGTGGACGATTGAACTGATATTCAATAAACTCAGAATGCGATAGAGGAGTATAACATGAAGTATTTCCGTAAGTTAATCGGTGAGAAATGCTACCTGTCCCCCATCTCGATGGATGATGTGGAAAAATACACCGAGTGGGTGAATGACCTGGAAGTGGGGCAATTCGTCCTGTTTGCAGCGGCAGTGATCGACATGGACAAAGAACGGAAGATGCTGGAAAAACTGATGCAGAACAGCGTCACCTTTGCCATCATCGAGAAAGATACCAACAAGGTGATCGGCAATTGCGGTTTGCATGATGTCAATGAAGTTCACCGCCGTGCCACTTTTGGCATTTTTATCGGGGAAAAGAATTTCTGGAATCAGGGGATCGGCTCGGAAGCCACGGCATTGATCCTGGATTATGGCTTCAATATCCTCAACCTCAACAATATCACCCTGGAAGTAGTGGAATACAATCATCGCGGTATCCGCTGCTATGAGAAGATCGGCTTCAAGTATGTCGGCCGGCGGAGGAAGTATATGTTCATGGCTGGTTCATACTACGACACCTTGGTTTATGATATCCTGGCGGAGGAATTCGAGAGCCCGTACGTCAAGAAGGTCTTTGATGCCAGTACGAGTGGTGAAGCGGGTCGGAGCAAGATCTCCATCGTATAGATGTTTCGTCAGATAATTGGACAGGACAGGGTTGTTACGCTGCTCAAGCGGGCGATTGAATCGCAACGCGTCGCGCAGGCATATCTGTTTTATGGTAATGACGGTGTGGGCAAATTTCTGACCGCACTGTATTTTGGGATGGCACTCAATTGTCGTCATACCGGTGAGCCGATCCCCTGCGACGAGTGCGGTTCCTGCCGGAAGTTTCTGCATCTGGATCATCCTGACTTTGTTTATCTGTATCCGACCATCAATCTCGAAACCAAAGAAAACTCGGATGAGCTTAAAAACAAGATCCAGAAAGAACTTGATGCCTACCTTGAAAAACGCATCAACAGCCCCTGGGAGGATTATTATTTCAGTAAACGGGCTGAGATCCGCAAGGAGAGCGTCGATCAACTCCAACGCCGGATGGAACTGAAGCTGCATGAAGCGCGTTACCGGATCTGTATCATTGAAAATGCCGATCTGATGAATCAAAGTACTGCCAATGCCTTGCTCAAGACCCTGGAAGAACCGCCGGAGAATACAGTGATCATTCTGACCACCGAAAAGGTATCGGATATCCTGCCAACGATCATCTCCCGGTGCCAGCAGGTCTATTTCCCTCCGCTTTCACGCTATGCTCTGGAAAATATCCTGATTGACCGGTTCAATATCGATGCCCAAACTGCTCGAACCGCCGCCCTCATTGCTAATGGCAACTTCAAGACCGCATTCAAACTTACCTCGGAATCCATCTCGGAAGCGCGGGAAAGTGCCATAGACCTATTCCAGATGGCTCTGCAGGATCAGGAGTTTGAGTTTTACTGCAAAGTAAGCAAGATCAGTAAGGAAACGATGAGTTCAGCTTTCCTGGACGATGTGATCAATTATCTGGCGATCATGGTCAATGATATGCTGATCAGCAAATACAATCCCGCGGCGGCGACCAATATCGATAGAGCCGATATGATCGGCAAAGCCGCCACCAAAAACCCCCTGATCGAAGAACACGCCACTGATTTGCTTTTGATCCTGGAAGACCTGCATCGTAAACTGGCAGGACATGTAAACCTGCAAATGATCTCGATCAAGCTGTTTTTCGCGCTCCGGAAACTGATCAATCCACTCCGGAAAGCATGACGCAACGCAAGCTCGCCCGCAATATCACCGTCATGTCCATTGCGGTCTTCATCAGCCGCATCTTCGGTTTGGTGCGGGATCAGGTGATGGCATATTTCTTTGGGCTGGGATATCTTAATGATGCTTTCAATGTGGCTTACAACCTTCCCAATCTCCTGAGACGGCTATTTGGCGAAGGCGCTTTATCGACTGCCTTCGTTCCGATCTATAATGAACTGGGGATCAAGGAAGGCAGGAAGGCACAGTTTAAGTTCGCCCTGAATGTGTTATCATTGTTGACGCTGATCCTGAGCATCCTTACCTTTCTGGGGATAATCCTGAGTCCTCTGTTGGTCAGGGTTTTATACCCCGGTCTGGCGCCACATACCAGCGAACTTGCCATCAAACTATCGCGGATCATCTTCCCCTACCTGTTCTTTATCGGCTTATCATCCACAATGATCGCCATCCTCAATTCGCATGACTACTTCTTTATGACCGGTCTTTCTTCCGCTCTGCTGAATGTGGGCATGATCGCCACCGTCGTCCTGCCTTGGTGGTTTACCGGAGTGAGTGAGGAAGATCTGATCATCTGGGCTGGATGGGGAGTTCTGCTGGGCGGATTCCTTCAAAGCGTGATCAATCTGCCCTTTTTAAAAAACATCGGTTACAGCTTCCGGATCATCATCAGTTTGTCCGGCAAATATCTTAAGGCAATGTGGCGACGGTTGATACCCTCGATCATCGGGATTGGTATCCGGGATATCAATATGATCGCCGATACTCTGCTGGCATCGTTTCTCAGTATTGGCAGCATAACGGCGTTGGCTCTGGGTAATCGTCTGGTACAACTGCCTTTGGGCATCTTCGCCATCTCGGCGGGAACGGCTGTCCTGCCCCTGTATTCACGCAATATAACTGAAAAGAATTATGCCGACCTATCGGAGAACCTGCGCTTCACCAGTATTATGCTGGCTTGCATTATGCTGCCCGTCACGGCGATTATTGCCGTCTTTGCCCGGGATTTCGTTGCCATCCTCTTTCAGCATGGCGCTTTTGACGGCTTGGCAACGACTATGACCTATCAGGCACTGGTGTATTATGCTCTGGGTCTGTTATTCTATAGTTTGAATCAGACGATCACCCCGCTCTTCTATGCCAATAAGGATACCAGGACACCCGTGATCGTTGGTGCCATCATGGTTGGAGCCAATATCTGCCTCAATATCATCCTCATGTATTTCATGGAACTCCGTGGCTTGGCTCTGGCTACTTCTGTCGTGGCAGCGATCAATTACTGGGTGCTGGTGGTGCTCCTGAAACGCAAGCTGCCGGAAGTTCACCTGTCGGGTCAGGTACGGAGTATTATCCTGGCTGGACTGATCAGTATCGGGGTGTATGTTGCCATGTATTTTGGTAATCGATATGTTGAATCCCAGTGGTTAGATCTAAATCCAAGCCGTTGGATGCTCTTTGCCAAGTCCTTTGCGTTTTCCGTTCTGGCGTTCATTGTCTTTTTTGCTCTTGCGGAACTACTGAAAATCAGCTACATAGGGCAGATTCGCCGGACTCTATGGTCAAAACTACTCCGCAGATAGCAGTCAAACTCCGGCACTTGCCAGACCAACCCGGGGTTTATCTCTGGAAAAACAGTGAACACCAGATCATCTACGTCGGAAAAGCGCTCAACTTGGCAAATCGGATCCGTTCTTATCTGACCGATACTGCCAAGGATGCCAAGACGGAACAATTGGTCAAAAACATCGCCGATCTGGAATATATTATCGTCAATAACGAAGCCGAGGCATTCCTGCTGGAAGCCAATCTGATCAAAGAGCACAAACCCAAATACAACATCCTGCTCAAGGATGATAAACGCTATCCCTTTATCAAAATAACTGTCAATGAGCTGTATCCCCGAATCATCCTCACCCGTGATCTGCAAAAAGAAGGTGGCAGATATTTCGGTCCTTTTACCGATGCCAAGTCCTTGCGCCGGACACTACGCCTCCTGGAATGGGTCTTCCCCATTCGCAATTGCACCCGTCATATCGCTGATGACAGGATCCGCTATAAACGACCGTGTATCAATTATCAACTGGGTAAGTGTCCCGCTCCCTGCGTTGGCTACATCAGCCGGCAGGAATATGCCGTCCTCGTCAATCAGCTGATCGGCTTCTTCCAGGGTAAATACTCTGAGATCATGGATGACCTGCGGAATGAAATGCTCAAGGCATCGGAAGAGATGCAGTTTGAACAGGCAGCCAAGTATCGGGACCGCCTGATCACAATTGAGAAGATCCGGAAACGCCAGACCGTTTACTATACCGACCAGCGCAACATCGACATCATCGGCTATTATCAGGAAGATAGAAATGCCGTGGCAATTGTAATGCGCATGATCGACGGCAAGATCCTGCATCAGGAGAATTATCCCCTTGTCAATGTGGAAAGATCAACCGGAGAAGAGACGCTCTCTGCCTTTATCAGGTTGTATTATTCCCAAAAGGACGAACTTCCGGATGAGATCCTTCTGCCTTCACAGCCAGCTGATTATGAGGACTTGAATGCCTGGCTCAAAAACCGTCTGATCCTTCCTCAAAAAGGTGATAAGACCAAGCTCATCGCCATCGCCAAGCGTAATGCCTTCCACCTGGTGGAAGAAAGCAAGCTGGCTCATCTCAGAAAAGCCAGCCGCACGATCTTTCCCATTCAGGAACTCAAGGAAAAGCTGAACCTGCCCAAGCTCCCCCGCAAGATCGTCTGCGTGGATATCTCCACCATCCAGGGCAGCGATACCGTATCTTCCGCTGTTTTTTTCGAGAACGGCAAGCCCCGCAAAAAGAACTACCGTCACTTCATTATCAGAACCGTTCAGGGGCAGGATGACTTTGCTTCGATGGAAGAGAGCATCGGAAGATTCTGCCTCGAAATTGATAAGGAAAAGGACCTGCAGCCGGATCTGATCGTCATCGACGGTGGTAAAGGGCAATTGTCATCTGCCCTGAAAGTATTGAAAGACACTACCTACTCCCAGATACCACTCATCTCAATAGCCAAGCGCATCGAAGAGATCTTCCTGCCCGGAAGGGATGAATCGGTCAGACTGGCAAAGTCATCCCCCGCCTTGCGACTGATTACCAATATCCGGGACGAAGCTCATCGTTTTGCCATCAACTTTCACCGCCGGCGTCACTCCCGATCTGCCATGGTCAGCGAGCTAATCTCCATCCATGGCATTGGAGAGGAGACCATGTTTCTCCTCCTCAAATCAATGGGCTCGGTGGAAGCGATCCGAAGCAGTTCTTTGGAACAACTCACCTCGATCAAGGGGATCGGCGAGGTAACAGCCCGATTGGTCTTGGACTTCCTCAATAACCGCTCCCCATCCACCACAAATTCTGCCGATCAGCATTAATGTCGGACAGTTCTGGCTGTAGTTGTTAGAAGATCACTTTTTCACGGTTAGCAGAGCCTTGATATGCTCCACATAAGCAACCGCTCCGCCATACTGATATCCAGTCCGGTTGATCTCTTTCTGGTATTTATCCATAAACACTATGGTGGGATATCCTCGTACCCCAAATCTATCTCGGATCTGGGCATTCTTTTGCTTCATTTCCAGTGTTTGTTCTTTGTTTCTGGGGAAATCGATCTCCAGCAGGATCAGGTTCTCTTTAGCATAATCCTTAAATTCCTTCTGGCTGAACACTTCCTCTTTTAGCTTTATACACCATCCACACCAGTCGGATCCGGTAAAATTGATCATGATCGGTAAGCCGCTGTTTTGGGCGTATTTGACAGCCAGATCATAGTCCGTGATCCATTCACCGCTCGTAAAATCAAGCGTATCTTCCACAAGAGCGGGATCAACTCCCTCTGCTCCGTTGCTGGCTGCATCCTTACGGGAAGGACAGCCTAATATCGCAAAAAGCAATATCAGGACAAACATCGTTATGTTTTTCATTGTTTTACCTCTTTTCCATTGACTAATATCAATACTTTGATCCGGGCTTTGGCAGATAACATCGCCATCACTCCGCAATATTTTTCCACTGAGAGACTTACTGCCTTGAGGATCTTATCCTCAGGAAGGTTTTCGCCGGTGAACCGGTAGGTCACTGAGATCGTGTGATAGATCTGGGGATGTTCCTGGGTGGACTCCGCCTGTGCGTCCATCTCGAAGTTGTAGGCCTTCACCCTCATTTTTTTGAGGATGGAAACGATATCCAACCCCGAACAACCGTGAATGGCTGAGAGTAAAAGCGGTTTAGGGCGTGGACCAGTGTCGTCTCCACCCGCTTCCCGGCTGAGGTCAAGCTTGATGAAATGCCCATCTATCCCACTCTCAAAGCTCATGTTCCCAAGCCACTTGGTCTTGACGCTAACCGCCATCAGATCTCCACGTAACTCTCATGCAATATCTGCTCATACGCTTCTACATAAGCGGTGAATGCTTTGTAAATGGCTTCCAATTGGTTCTTAGGCAGTTTCTTTACTATTTTCTGCTGCTGATCGACTATGGTCTGCTGACTATTTTCGGCAAGTTTAGCGCCCTTAATTGTGATCTCTGCATACCAGCATCTCCGATCCACTTCCGAGGGACGGCGGGTCACCAACGACTTGGCGACCAGATTGTCCATTATGCGGGTAACACGGCTGTGGGAAACCGCAAGCGCTTTTGCCAATTCATTCATATTCGCCTGTTTTTTAACCTGATACAGGTAGTTGAGCAACTGGCACTCCATCTTTCCAGCTTGAATACAAGCCTTTTGGGTGTAATCAATCTCAGTCATCACGACTTGTAATCGGGTCAACAACTCCTGGAACTTACCTGAGTAGTTTTGCATGATTAACTCCTTATCTTGCATTGTGTCAATTATATCATACCATTGATTCCGAGCCTTTGAATCATAAACTTTGTGTGGTGGCTCATCTTAATGATACCGAGCCAAAAACTGACGGTTTCCTGTTATAATAATGCAATATTTCTGCCAGGCAACAACTTTTTCTATACTTCCAAATATTGCCTATGATCTGTCTCAATCATATAGGATCCGGATAATCGAAGTTTTCGCTTGCCTGAATTAATCGTTCTGTAAACAATGCCCCAAAAGACTGAGGATATATTTATGCCACCTCTATTCGTGTGCACCGATTGCGGTTACGATACCACCAAATGGTCTGGGAAGTGTCCAAATTGCGGGAGTTGGGATACGATCAGGGAAGCCCCGAAGAACATGGTCAAGACCAAAGACAGCCCGGTAACGGGTAATCGTCCCCAACCGGAACGAATCAACACCATGAATACGGATGACAGTATCCGTCTCATGACCGGCATCAATGAATTTGACCTTGTCCTCGGTGGCGGGATCATCCCAGGGATGGTTGTCCTGATCGGAGGTGAACCGGGGATCGGAAAATCGACTCTAATGCTCCAGTTTTCTCAGTGGGCAGTGAAAATGCACACCACTTTCGCAAATGAAAAGGGATCTTCCCAACCTCAGACGCTGTCAGACAAGCCGGGGATCAAGGTCTTGTATTGCTCCGGAGAGGAAAGTGCTGACCAGATCAACCTCCGCAGCAAACGCATTGGCGTCGTTGATGATAATATCTGGTTGCTTTGCACCAACGACACCGAACATATCATTGACACGGTTCTGGAACACCGCCCTCAAATCCTCGTAGTGGATTCCATCCAGTCGATCGGGGTCTCATCTCTGGATTCCATCCCCGGCAGTTACAGCCAGATCCGGGAGAGTTGCAATCGGCTCATCCGGCTTGCCAAGGAGATGGGCATCGCACTGTTTATCATTGGCCATGTCACCAAAGAAGGCATCGTTGCCGGTCCCAAGGTCATTGAGCATATGGTAGACACCGTTCTGTATTTTGAGGGCGACCTGCGCAGTAGTTACAAGATCCTCCGGGCTGTCAAGAACCGTTTTGGTTCCACTAACGAGATCGGGCTCTTTGAGATGACCGCTCAGGGTCTGATGCAAGTGCAAAACCCTGTCAGTATGTTCCTCAGCCATGACACGCTTCAGATTGGCACCGCTCTCGGCTGTATCATTGAAGGTACCCGCTCTTTCATTGCCGAAGTCCAGACATTGGCGACCTCTTCCAGTTTCGGTACTCCCCAACGCGTGGTCGTGGGTCTGGAACAAAAGCGAATAGCTCTCCTGCTCGCAATAATGGAAAAGAACCTGGCACTTTACTTACGTACCAGCGACGTCTTCGTCAATCTCACTGGGGGGATCAGGACCATTGATCCTTCGCTTGATCTGGCGATCGTGGCTGCTATTATGTCCAGTTTGAAAGACAAACCCCTGCCTCAGGGCTCGCTCTATATCGGAGAACTGAGTCTCAGTGGTGAGATCAGACCCGTATCCCAACTGGATAAGCGCATTGCAGAAGCCATAAAACTCGGATATGACCGGATCTATATCTCCGATTATGCCAAAATCCGCATTAAAAACAAGGTCGTTAAGGTAAAAGACATTAAATCCATCTATTCTACATTGGTATAACAAGACATATCATATCGTTATAAGCATGTCCAGTAATCTATTGTAATTGAACAAACGTCTATACTATTGATTCGGTGGATCATACCCTCTGTTTCACGTCTCCTCCTTGCTTGATCACCTTAGTATAACCTTAGTATAACCTTACGGTCGTAAGGTTATACTAAGGTTATACTAAGGTGATCAAGCAAGGAGGAGACATTAATCCCAGTTAATGCAGGCTACCCGGTTCCGGTTTTGGACTCGGATGGGATTACGGAGCCTTCCCGATCGGACAATCGCGCTCCAATTGCGCTTTTTCTGGTTTCAAAGTTGCGTTTTTCCAACTGCTCTTTCCAATGCCAGTCCATCGTATCTCGCCACGAATCAACGCCTTATCCCCAACTTTCCCTTTGTGTCACAACTTACAGCACTGGGTGTCAGTTTACAGACCCAATGTAGAAATCCGGCGATATGAAAACTCCATCACCTTAAACACCGGCAGCGTCAGAAGAATATGATTCATCTATTTTACTGATATCAGATCTCTTATGATCCAGGAGGCAGTGTACATGCCCATGATTACGGGCATATAGCTGATGGAGCCGACGGTCTTACGCTTCCGACCACGATGAATGACCATTTCATCCGGCTCATCTTCCAGTTCTTCCGGTATGTGGGCTGGCTCCATAGAATAAACACATGGGATACCACTTTTTATCCCACGACGCCGGAGGAACTTACGAACCCGTTTGGCAAGAGGGCAATTCACAGTTTCTGAAATATCGGAAATACGGATCTGAGAGGGATCGAGACGGTTACCAGCACCCATAACGGTAATAATCCGGAAGCTGTTTTGCACCGCATATTCGATCAGTCCCACTTTAGGTCCCAAACTGTCGATGGCATCAAGGATGTAGTCCTGGTCTCTGATCAGATTTGGCCGGTTTTCGATGGCGCAGAACTCATTGTGACAAATCACATTGGCATCGGGATTGATGTCCAGTATCCGCTCTTTCAGGACATCCGTCTTGGTTTGACCGATGGTGCTGTGCAGAGCAATGATCTGGCGGTTGAGGTTGGTAGGATTGATCCGGTCAAAGTCGATAAGAGTAAAAAGGCAAATACCTGCCCGGGCAAGTGCTTCTGCGGCAGACGAGCCCACTCCGCCCAAGCCAACAATACAGACCCTGGTTTGATGCAAACGGGCGAGATTTGCCTCTCCGATCAGAACCTGGGTGCGAACATCCTGATCAAGCATCACCACCCCCAAAGAGTTTGAGATAGTTTAACCATTGTCTTTCTATCAATTCACCTCGGTCTCTGCTCGTCAATTCCACTGCTCTGTCCACCACCTCGAGCAAGCGAAGCAGGGGATTGGTCTCGCTCTCTTCCACATAGTATTGAGTGATGTCCGTCTCAAATAGATATCTGCCACCGCAGATCATGCTATTTAGTAGTTCACGTTTATCCAGCTTACAGATTCGGGAACTGATAGTGAAGTAAGAATCAAGACCGTTCAATTGCTTGTAACCCTCAAGTGAGCCGGTGTAACCATGCACGAGATAGGTCAAACGATGTCTTCTGAGCAGGGGGATGGCGATATCCATGTGACCGACCAGATGAAGGATGACGGTGAGTTTGTATCGTTCTGCAAGTGCTAATTGGCGTTCAAAGACATCAATCTGTGTGTCCAGATCAGGATCACCACGGTCCAGACCACACTCGCCAACGGCATGGATCTGACGATTAAGGGCAAGCCCTTCCAGATCATCCAGGGTAATGTCACACCCGTCAAAATGGGGATGGATACCAGCGCTCCAGATCGCGGAAGGAATAGGGTTAAGTAGATGCCACCGGATCTCGCTGCGACGCAGGGCACTGGATATAAAACCAGATACTCCCTTCTCCCCGGCTTCCACCATCAAGGGCTTTATCTCAAGCCTCTCCGCCAGATTGGCAAGATGACAATGGGCATCTATTAGCATCAGGTCTTCCTTTCCTCGATCGATACTGCGATAGTCCGGGCAATGAAGGGGAGGCAAAGGGGGAGTGGGAAGCGAGGAGAACAGACTGCACTCATGATGAAGGCATCAGATGCCGGTACAGGGCATGGGCGATGAGTTCTTCGTAAGAGAGCTTATCAGCGCCTCTTTGCCAGTTGCTGTTTTGCCGAAAGTAGTAATGCGGAGCACGGAGTATGGTGCTGATCCCGGTGTGCTGTGCCTGAAACTCAAAGACATAAAGCGAATCACCTGCCACCCCGATATCCATGGCGAGAGTCGGGTTTTTGACCTTGTCATAGATCTCTGTGGCAAAGTCGAGAATTGGTTCGGGATCAGTGATATCGAAGAGAATCTTATGTGAACCGCTTGCGCGAAAATCATTCCTGCGGGTGAGTCGGCGGGAGATGAAAAAACGCTCCCCCAGGACGAGTACACGGTAGTCGCAATCCAGACCGGGAATGAAGGGCTGCAGAACGAAACGGCACTCCGGAAGGATATAATCTTGATACTGTCGATAATCGGTGACCGGATCAAAAGAGGGGAAATCGATGAAAGTCTTCTTACCTCTGAAGTAGCGACGACGGAGAAAATCGAGCCGTTGAGCAAGGGATGCCTGGGGTTCACTTTCCGCAATCGCCTGATCTAATTCGGCACGATTGTGCACCAAACGCACACCTTTGGCATTTGAACCCGTTAGGGTCTTGAAAACGGCCGGATACTCAATCTCATGGAATCCGAGCTCGCGTTTACTGCTGAAATAGAGGGAGTCGAGGTTGCCGAAGCCAAGCCGCCGACGGTAGAGTTCCTGATAGCCTTTGTTTTCATGGCAGAGCAGCAGTTCGTAGGATGGTATCACCGTATTTCCGCAGAGTCCAAGGTAGTGAATGGCATCGCGGATATAGGCACGGAGATTGTCCCTCTGGCTGAAAGTGTAGAATACTATTGAGTCGGCAATCCGGACTCGGTGGTTGACGACTTCCTCGAAAGAGTGAACGAAGACCTCATGCCCAAGTTCCTTCAGAGTTGAGACCATCCGCTCAGTATCGATACTTACCCATGGTTTGCGGGTCTGTCCCCAAAAGCGGTCATAACCGGTGAGTAGGTAAATCTGCTGCATCGTGGTTTAGTTCTCCGGTTGGGAAGGCTTGAGATAGACCTTTTTGACCGTATCGTCATGCAGCGAATTCCACTGCTTCTTGACAGTCTGCCAGTCACCGTAATGATAGGTAAGATAGCCGATGTAATCGCTTGGAAAGGAATAGCTTTTGCCATTGAACTCGTATGAAGTCATCTCCTCATAGAAATGCCGGGGATAGAACTTGAGGGTTGGGTTGTCGTTGGTGTGTACCCAGCAGTATTCGTCATCCACGAGGTATTTGATGAAGATATCCATCAGGTTTACATCCTTGAAAAAGAAGAACTTGCGGCATGATATCCGCATCAGGCGTGGCATCCCTTTTTTAAACAGACCGAGATCACGCTTGTAATACTTGATCTTGGCGCGGTATCCGGCTTTCCAGATGATCCAACGCAGCTTCATGAGCTGAGATGCGTAATTAGCCGTTATCGACAAATCCATATCGGTATCCCACGGCAGCAGACGGTTTTCCCGTACGATACCGAGCAGAGTTCCAGCATCAACGACATAGGGAATGTGATGAGCTTCGAGAATAGCGGTGATATCCGCCAGCAGTTTGAGGGCTTTTTGGCCGTATTCTCCGGTTAGTTTGACTACTCCAGCCATTAGCGTAGGTATCCTTTTTTGAAATTGTGGTGAAAGATGACCTGTAGTTTGCGAATCAGATTGAGGGGCTTACCCGGCTTCGGGTAATGGGATGGGTCGAGTTGTTCGAGTGCTGTAGTGATGCGTTGGGCAGTCCGGCAGTCGAGGTATGGATTGACCGTGGCAATGGCCAGATCACGGCCTTGTCTGAGTGAAGCCGGATATGGCAAACACCCGACTACTGCGGTTTGCAACAAGGTCGGATCGGTGATATCGTATGCTTTGTTCTTTAGATCAATCGTCCGGTATGTGATCACCGGTTTATTCAGTGCGAGAAACTCATAGACCACCGATGAGGTGTCGGAGATCATCAAATCAGCCAGATGCAGATAGGGAGTGATGTCCTCATTGTGGATGATTCTGGCACGATCCGGAGGTAAAACTCGGAAGGAATCGATCAGTTCACGCGGCATGAATTCATGGAATTTGAGCAGCCAGTATTCTCCGTCCCGCATCGCGGTTTTGAGATAGGGGAGCAGATCGGAAGCGGATTGCATATTGCTGCTGAAGGTTGGAGCATAGAGAATGACCTTCGCTGTTGCCGGGATGCCATATTTTTCCCGCAATCCGGTTGCCGGAAAGGACAGGATGCGATCGAGCTTGACCCAGCCCGTTTCAATCACATCAAAGTAGCGCCAGCGTTGTTGCAACTGGCGAAATCGCCCGGTCACATAGGGTCCGGAGGTGAGAAAGACATCGAAGAAGTGGCGAATGGCATAGTGCACCGGCTTTTCGACACCCAGACCGTGAAAGAGCTGCACTTTTACACCGGGTATGCGGAAATCAACGAAGTTTCCGGGGGCAAGGACGAAGTCGGGACGATAGGCTTTGGCAGCGGTAAGATCGGTCAGGATCAGATTGCTGTCCCATTGCTGTGGAAACTCCCGGCGAATCTTAGCCGAGACATAGAACCGATAATCCCTGCCTGTGGTTCGGAAATGTTCCACGAGCGGTTCCACGATCGGCACAGAATACCACTTGGCGAGGTAGAGAAGGTATTTCAACCGTTTACCTCGAGGATCCGGACCAAAGCGTCAAACTTCTCCAGCACCATTTCCGGGGTGATACCCAAGGTGCGGTCGGAAGCGTCTTTGCAGGCATAATTTCGCAGGTAGAGATGAAAGGGTTTGTGCCAAGCCTGCCATTTGAGAGGGTTGGTGGTCGGACCGAAAAGGGCGATCGATGGTGTCTGCATCGCAACTGCGACATGATTGATCCCACCATCCTGAGAAATATAGGCAAAGGCTCGCTGCAAGAGCGCTCCGGCTTCATTGAAAGTAGTTGGCAGAGCGATAAGCGGTTTGTGTTGTGCTTTGCCGGCGATATAGTGACAGTCGTCCTGTTCTCCCGGTCCCCAAAGCAGCACGATCTCCATCTCGTATTTAGCATAAATCAGGTCTGCCAACGCCGCAAAACTGTCCAAGGACCACTTCTTGGCAAGCACCGGTGTGCCCGGGGAAAAGACGACGAAACGCCGGTCATCCAGTCCGGTGTCCGTAAGCCAGGCTGAAACATTGTTCTTCGAAGCATCTCTGATGTGATAGTATAGTTCATGGGGCTGTTCATAGATCCCAAGAGGTTCGAGCAGACGGAACTTCATCAGCGAATAGTAGCGGTCATTACTACGGATACGGCGATAGTTGTAAAGCCGGTTCCAGCGTTTTAATTCCCACCCGAGCCGGTAGCGAGCACCACTGCAGAGGGTGATCATCGCCGAACCGCCGTTACGGATTTGATCGATCACCACATCATAGCGATTGCTCCTGACCAAACGGATAATCCGCAGTCGTTCTGTGTAATAACGCCAGCCTTTTTGTTTATTCATAACGATCAGATTGTCGATATGGGGATTGCATTCCAGTAGTGTGAGGAATCGCTTGCCGATTAGAAAATCGATCCGGGCGGTGGGAAATTTCTCCCTCAGAAACGACAGATATCCGGTATTGAGGAGGATATCTCCAAACGGCTGATACTGAATGATCAGGATCCGTTGAATGCACTTTAACTGACTGTCGGTCAAAGAGCTATTTGTATTGGACATATTCCTTTTCTTCGATTAGTTCAGAGCCGTAGCGCAGGTTGATCTCCTTCTTGATTTCAGCTCGGGTATCGTTTTCAAAATATACGTTTCGGGCAAGAGCGATGAAATCTGCCCCAAAATCCTGCTTCGATTCCAGAATGCGGATGTTGTCTTCGATGTTCCAAAGCCGCTGGTTGACCGCTTTGAGACGCTGATATTCATCCGCCAGCGGAGTGATCCCAAGGCTCTGCATGTCACTCACTAAGAGGGCATACTCTTTGTTGACATTGACGAGTTTAGCGGGATTGGTGATGTTTTCCTGCTTGATCTCGAGTATGCTTACCTTATCGACTAATTCGCCGATAGAAACTTCTATCTTCATTGTATCTCCTTGATCAGATCGTATAATCTGACGGCATCGGGTCTGTATATCTGTTCACTGAGAATGCGGCTGATGGGGTTGGTTTCGCGGTGGAAGATAGATGGAGAGTTGTTCACCTCGTAAAAAGACCTTCCGTTCTCATGGTGGATCGGTTCGCCGATCGTAGTGTATTGAGTTCCTTCGATTGCCCTGCCGGCATCGGCTGCAGCGTCGAGGATCAGGCAACCGGGTTTGGTCGCTTGTAACCGGTCTCGGGTAATGATGTGCACATGATCGTCATCGATCTCGATCCCGGAACCAGTGTGATGCGTCCATCCGATGATCATCTGACCCGGTCTCAAACGATCGGAAGCGATCAGATCGAT
>VGPI01000002.1 GCA_016875595.1 Candidatus Cloacimonadota bacterium | reverse complement strand
AAGCTCTGAATCTCAATCCTGACCCTCGGTTAAAGGAGATAAGAAAAGGAAAAATGTAGTCCCCCATAGAAATTGCAACTCGCTGCAGGATAATCATATAACTATCCTAAATGGTAAAGTTGGGTTATGTTAATGTGCGATGAAACATGGGTGATCAAAGCGCTGGGATGACTACGGATGATCCGTTTTAAGATGTGGGATGAAAAAGCGGAAGGAGAGATGAGACAGAAAGCGGACGCACCTCCGGCGTGGGCTGCCAAAGACCGGCATTGACCCAAACGACTCCGGTCTTGCGACCTTGTAGCCAAATCAATCTCCTTTTCTACCGATTTGACGACTTACCGCACCTGACAACAGCTCATGCCACGTGTACCGGTGCCAACACCGGATGGGTAAAAAGCTGCTCATCACAACGTTCAGTCATCGAAACTACCAAACTGCACCGGTCGATAGCATCAACAACATCCATCAGACACTTGCAGATCGGGTTACATCATCATTCAAGTACGTTTCTCTGTCAACAACTTTTTTCACGGAATCCCGATGATAGTCATAACACATTGAATACTAAACTGATTACGGAGGATGGATCATGGCTCTGTAAATCAACAGACAAATCAGGTATCGGGTTGGCAAACTTTCCTGTCATTAATCTCGCACCATTTGTGATTGATAAGTGCTCATCAGATCCGAGCATGGATCGATCACGGTCTGATCCGGTCCACCACTTCGTTTTCCACCTCGGTGGCGATCTGCCCGATCTGCCGGATCAGATGGGCTGAGCGGTTCAGGATATCCTGCTTGAAGGCAAGGTCATTGATCCCGCCGATATTGATCAGGACGTTGTAGTGCGCTGCCTTGGCGGCAGATAAAGCGGTCAAAGCCGCTACTCCGGCATCGGAGAGGGCGTTGGTATTGCCCACCTTTGCCACTTTTTGGGCAAGGATCACGGCGTCCAGGGAGAGTTCGAGTGTTTCAAAGGGAACCAAGATCGCCTGCTGGGTGCTTTTTTCCACTGCGGCGTTACGGATGGCGGTTTCTTCCGCGGTCTTTTTGGGCAGGCGCATGGCATCCATCATGGCGTTGAAGGCATCGGTGTCTCGGTCAATGCCTTGCAGGGCTTTTTCCTTGATGGGTTGCCCTTCCGCTGCCAATTGGCGCATTTCGTCCTGCACCTGTTCATAACCCTTTTTGTCGATGGTGAGATTGGAAACCATGGCGGACAGGGCACCGGATATCGCCAGACAAAGGGCTGCCACGCTGCCTCCACCGGGCGCCGGGGCATCGGTGGAAAGCAAATCACAGAAAGCGCTGATGGTCATATTGACCAGATTATCCGGACGGGCAATGGCATATTCAATGATCTTCCGGTCCAGCTCGAAGGGGTTCAGTTCCGCCAGACCCATGGACTGGACGGCGGTTTCAAGGATCATCCGTTCGGGGATGCCGGTGCTTTCGTTCATCTTACGCAGATAGTATTTGCCGGATTCCAGCAATGCCTGTTTGGGAATGAGACCCACCAGTTCACTGCCGGTGACCTGGACGCCCATTCCGGCGGCAAGTTCACGGACTTTGTCCAAGACGGCATGCGGGGGCGTGATCCTGTAATTGGTCAGGTTGATGGAGATCTGGGCGCGGTTGTAGCTGTCGATGTACCAGCCGACTGCCTTGCAATGGGTAAAGAGACCGGGGATGATCACCTTGTTGCCGGCAGCGTCTTTGACGAGCTTGCCACTGGCATCCTTATGGGGCTTTCCGCTCTCGCGGATGGTGAGTGCCAGGTCATGCGCCTTTTTCTTGTCCCGGGTATTGAGGTTGATGTTGTAAGCGATGAGAAATTCCCGGGCACCGATGGCGGTGGCGCCACTGCGGGAATTGAAAGCGTGAGGACCGAAATCCGGTTTCCAAGCAGGGTCTTTGGCTTTGTCAGCCAGCGCTTCATATTCTCCGCTGCGGACGTTTGCCAGGTTGCGCCATTCTTCACGCGAGGCGGCATGTTCATAGAGATAGACCGGAATGCCGAGTTCTTCGCCCACCCGTTTTCCCAGTTGGCGGGCATATTCGGCACATTCCTCCATCGTGATCTCGGATATCGGAATAAAGGGACAGACATCAGTGGCGCCCATGCGGGGATGTTCACCGTGGTGTTTGCTCATATCGATCAGTTCGGCTGCTTTTCGGATGGCTTGGAAGGCGGCTTCGACGCATGCTTCCGGATCACCTGCCAAGGTAAATACCGTACGGTTGGTATCGGCACCGGGATCAATGTCCAAAAGCACCACTCCCGCCACACTGCGGATGGCTTCGGCAATGGCGTCGAGCACCTTGTGGTCTCTGCCTTCGCTGAAATTGGGGACGCATTCCATCAATCTCATGTTATACCTCTTTGTTATGTATTTTTACTTTGATGATCTTCTTGTCGGTCGCCTGCAGGATCTGGAGGCGCAGCTTGCCGAGAGTGAGATATTGACCCTGATGGGGGATGCGTTCCAGCGTGTCCAGGATCAGTCCGGCAACGGTCTCGTAATCGCCTTCGGGGAGTTCGATGCCATATTCATCTGCCAGCCGGTCGATCTCCATATCCGCCATGACCAGCCAGGTGTTCGGGTTTACCTGAACGACCTCCGGAGTTTCCTCATCCTCGTCGTATTCGTCTTCGATGTCACCCACGATCTCCTCAAGGATGTCCTCCATGGTGACGATGCCGGCAGTTCCGCCATAGGCATCAACCACGATCGCCATACTGCGCTGACGGTGCTGCATGTCCTTGAGCAATACGTCAAGATCGGTGTTCTCGGGGACGAAGAGAGCATCACGCATCAGGCCGCCGGCGGTCATGTCTTCCCGGCAATCCTGTTTGAGAATGTCGTAGATGATCAGAACGCCGACGATATTGTCCAGCGTATCGCAGTACACCGGATAACGGGTAAAGCCCTCGGTGCGGGCGATCTCCATGATCTCGGGAAGAGTGGCGGTCTCCGGGATACCGATGACTTCCGTGCGCGGGATCATAATGTTGCGGGCATCCAGCTCGTTAAAATCCAGGGCATCACCGATCATCTCCATTGCTTCAGCCGTCTCGGAATCGGTCTCCGTCTGAGATAGCAGAAAGGCGAGGTCGTCTTTGGTGAGATAGGCAAAGTCATTGGATTGCTTGAGTTTGAGCAATTTGCCGAGACGCAGGTTGAGGCGGGATACCAGGATGACAAATGGCTTGAATAACAGGGAAAAGAAACGGATGATGGGATAGACCGGTGGTACAAGCTTTTCGGCATTGTCCCGGAAGATCGTCTTGGGCATGATCTCTCCAAGGACCAGAACCAACGTCCCTACTGCCAGGGATGCCCAACGAGGATCGAAAAAGTCCACAAAAAGACGGCGACTTAAAACTGCCGCCAAGGATGCCAGCAGAACGTTGACAATGTTGTTTCCAAGAAGTGTGGTTCCTAAGACCCTCTCGGAATGACTTAAAAAAGCCAATAGATGGGCACGGGATCGATTTCGCTTGGCGTCTCTTTCCAACTTGATCTTGTTTATCGAGATCACTCCTGTTTCAAAACCGGAGAAGAGGAAACTCAGGACAAGCAAAAAGAGGAAAGCCAGAATAAACAGCAAAATGGTGCCCCAAGGCATTAGAATTCACCTCCTGAGGTGTCGGTCGGTCGCTGATCTGAGTTAGATAAGTCTTGTTCTTTCATCAATTTACTATCCGTCTGCGGCTTCGTTACGCCAAGCGGATCTGAGTGCCTGGACAAAGTCGTCGATCTCGCCTGCCAAGAATGCTTCGAGGTTGTAGGATGTCAAGATAATTCTGTGGTCGGTCACCCGGGACTGGGGATAGTTGTAGGTGCGGATCTTGGCACTGCGGTCGCCGGTGCTGACTTGGGCTTTACGTTGACGGGCGATCTCCTGTTCCTGTTTGCTGATCTCGAGGTCGAGCAAGCGGGAGCGGAGCACGGATAGCGCTTTGGCTTTGTTTTTGATTTGGGATTTCTCATCCTGGCAGGTGACCACGATCCCGGAAGGCAGGTGGGTGATGCGCACGGCGGAATCGGTGGTGTTGACACTTTGCCCGCCGTGCCCGCTGCTGCGGTAAACGTCGATGCGCAGGTCGTTGTCATTGATCTCAAGGTCGATATCCTCGGCTTCCGGAAGGACGGCGACACTGACCGCCGAGGTATGGATCCTGCCACCGGATTCGGTGACCGGGATGCGCTGGACGCGATGGACGCCGCTTTCAAAGCGCATCAGTCCATAGACGCCATCGCCGTTGAGTTGGAAGATGATCTCCTTGAAACCGCCCAGTCCGGTGGGGTTGCTGTCGATGAATTGCAGTTTCCAGCCCTTCTTTTCGGCATAATAGCTATACATCCGGTAGAGTTCGGCGACAAAGAGTGCGGCTTCCTCACCTCCGGTTCCGGCACGGATTTCCACGATGGCGTTCTTGATTTCATTGGGATCGGAGGGGATGAGCAGTTCACGCAGGTCTTCCTCACCTTGATCGATCTTATCCGAAAGCGTCTCGATCTCGTGACTGATCAGGGCGGTCATATCCTCATCCAAGCCGTCCTGCTGCATTGCTTTGGCGTCCTCGAGCTGGCGCATCAGATCACGTAGCAGATGCCAGGCATCGATAATGGTCTGGAGTTCGCGGAAGCGGCGGGTGAGCTGTTTGTAACGCTGGTTGTCGTTGAGGATGGAGGTATCCGCCAATTGGTGTTTGAGCTCGTCAAACTCCGCTTCCAGATTGGCAAGCTTGTCGTAATTGAGCATTAAAGTTTCCCGAGTTCGGTCACCTGATGTTCACTGTAATCCATATCCAGGGCGGCTTTCATCGCCACCAGTGCCGTCTCCACCATCTCGTCGTCCGGGGGCTGGGTAGTGATCCTTTGCAATGCCATTCCCGGGATGGTCAGGATCTTGACGATGGGGTGGTTGATCTTTTTGCCGGAGAACTTGAGAATCTCATAGGACACGCCGGAGATCAGCGGGATCATCAGAAAGTGATATCCCAGCCGGAGCAGGGTGGGAACCGGCTTGCCCAGAATATAGATTGAGACCAGTGTGTCGGTGACGCTAAAGATCAATATCGCCACCAAGAGCACAAAGAACATAAAACTCGTCCCGCATCGGGGATGGATCCTCGTCCAGCGCTGGATATCGGGAACGGTGAGCGGTTCGTCATGCTCATAGGCATTGACGTTCTTGTGCTCAGCACCATGATAACGGAAGACCCGCTTCACATCCCGCATCAAACTGATCAGCCATATGTAAAGCACAAAAAAGACAATACGTATCCCCCCGGCAACCAGATTAAAGTAAAAATCCTGCTGCGACAGGTGCACCCAGTCCGAGATCTTGTAGGGCAGCAGACCAAAGAGCACGAAGGCAAGTCCAATGGCAAAGGCGAAACTGAGGATGTCCTCCAGTTGTTGCATCGTCCTGGACTTGGTCTTGATCGTCTTGCCCTGTTCCGCGGCTTCGGCATTGAGATCCAGTTCATAACGCTTGGCGGAAACGGTCAATGATCTGATCCCGATGCGCATCATCTCGATCAATGAGACGAATCCCCGCAGGATGGGCAGTCCCATCCATTTGATGCGCTGAGTGATGCTGGTAAATGGACTTTTAAAGAGTTCGATGCTGCCGTCTTTACGACGCACAGCCATTGCCAGCGCTTCCGGACCGCGCATCATCACACCTTCGATCACCGCCTGTCCACCTACGTTTATCTGCTTTTTTTCGTTCATTTCATATCCTGATAAAAGAAATCGCCACTCTCCGGTTAATCGATGGAACGGAAAATGGCGAAAAGGGTTGGAAGTCGCTATTTATCGGACTTGAGGTTGTATTTACGGTTAAATTTGTCCACGCGACCGGCGGTGTCCACGATCTTCTGCTTGCCGGTGTAAAACGGGTGGCAGACGTTGCATATTTCAACATTGAGCTTGACTTTGGTAGACTTGGTCTCAAAGGCATTGCCACAGGCACAGTGGACAGTTACCTTGTCGTATTTAGGGTGGATTCCCTGTTTCATTGTATCTATCTCCTTTGAATTAAATCAATAGCGATTGGGCTCCAAGAAAAAATGAGCCCTCTGGCTGTCAACCATTTTTTAGTGCCGTTTGCATTACCCGATGATAAATTCCACCGCACTTCGGGATCAAGACATGTCTGCTTTTCGCTTTGCATCTCCATTTCGGGTGCGTCCAGCCAGTTCCTGTGCCGATTGATTCAGTCGGGTTCATATCATGTTTCTCTCGAGATCCCCTCGAGTACTCGAGGCAACTCGAGGGCAACTCGAGGTAAAAGTGGGTAAAAAGATCAGGAGATGTGGAGGACTGATAGGTGCCGGGAAACGCTGTGCGAATGGTGAACTGCCTGAAATATCAACTATTTGTTCTGCAATCTCTTGATCTGAGCGGTCGATTCTCTCAGGTAGAGTGGTTCCATCTCAGCCAGGATATGCAGGTCAAACTCCAGCGGCTGTGGGTCAAGGGCATACAGGGCAAACATTCCGGCAGCGCTCATCCGGCTCTGATGAGGTAGTGCGATATGGTGATCAATGCCCCGGGCAGTAAGGAGCGGTGAGATGATCAAAGCTGCCGATCCGGTGAGGATAAGTTCTCCGGTGATCAGAACGGTAAATGCCTCCGGTTTGACAACGGCGGGAGGGAGCAAGACCTGAAGGTTCTGATCATACATCGCCAGATAGACCTCTTTCATTCTGGCGTCCAGGGCACTCAGGATATATCTGCCGCAGCCATAGAGATTGACTGCCGTCAATTCCAGCGAATTGAAAGAAATAACCGGAATCTTGAGCCCGTAAGCGATCCCTTTGGCGGTCGCCATCCCGATCCGCAAACCGGTAAAAGAGCCCGGTCCATGACAGAGGAAGATCGCTGTGAGTTCGTGCTTGGGAACTTTACAGAATTGCAGGGCATGGTCGATCTGGGGCATCAGCGTTTCGGAATGCGTCACGCTGATCTGGAAAAATGACTCAAAGATAAGGACTCCGTCACGCATCAACGCAACGGAGCCATAGTTTTGGGAACTGTCAATGGCGAGCCAGGTCACCGGTAGTCAATTGCCTTTGCTCAGCCACTCGTCGTATTTCTTTTCAAAGATAAGCTTATGCCGAGCTTCTTCGGCAGCCAGACGACGGAACAGGGTGGACAGATCGGGATCGGGAAATTTGACACTCATCTCGGAGTAGAGCTTGACGGCTGCTTCCTCTCGTTTCATTGCCTTGATCAGGATATTCTGATAGGTCATGTCCAATTGATCGGCATCGGTGGTAAGGTATTCGGTGATCTGCAGATTGGGCACTTTCTGGATGTCCTCTTCCCGGACGCCTCTCTTGCGGATGTTCTCGATCACGACGATATGCCCCATCTCCATTGCTTCCAGTTCCTGGAGCATCTTCTTCTGATCGAGGAATTTAACCTCTTTCTGCAGATCTTTGTAAAACTGCACCGCTGCGCGTTCACGATTGACGGCAAAATCAAGGATCTCATGGTATTCTTGGATGGTCATCTGATTCTCTCCTGGGAAAAGAACCGGAACCGGTCGTCCCGGTTCCGGCAATTGGGGTCAATTTAGTCCAGCTTTTCAAACATGTCTCTGCCGACGCCGCATTCCGGGCAGACAAAGTCATCCGGCTGATCCTCGAAGGCGACATTATCATGTTCGGCGGGATCATAGATCCAGCCACATGCCATGCATTGCCATTTTTGCATCTTATCCTCCATTTAGTAGGTTTCTTTGAAGAGTTCAAAATATGCCTGCGGGTGCAGACAGCAGGGGCAGAGGTTTGGCGCTTCCGCCGATTCGTGGATGTATCCGCAATTGATACATTTCCAGAAGACCTTGTCGTCTTTTTTGAACACCTGCATGTTCCTGATATTATCAATTAGCTTGCGATAACGCTTCTCGTGTGCCTTTTCCACCTTGGCGATCAGACGGAAAGTACTGGCGACATCTTTGTAGCCCTCCTCCTCCGCGATCTCGGCAAACATCGGATAGAGCTCGGTCCATTCCTCTTTTTCGCCATTGGCGGCATATGCGAGGTTCTTGAGCGTGTCTTCAGGGCTCCAGCCAACCGGATAAGATGCCATGATGCTGATTATCTCGCCTTCAATGCCGTTCTTGACCAAGTGCTTGAAGAAGAGCTTGGCGTGTTCCTTTTCGTTTTCAGCGGTTTCCATAAAGATATTGCTGATCTGCTCATATCCTTGTTTCTTGGCGGTTTTTGCCGCATAGGTATAGCGCATGCGGGCTTGGGACTCGCCGGCAAATGATTTCATCAGGTTTTCAGCGGTGCGGGTTTCTTTGAATGACATTTATTTCCTCCTTGTCAGTTCTTCCAAAGTCCATGTAAATTGCAGTATTCACGGGCATAAAGCAGGTCTTTTGTCTTCACCGGAAAGACCGCTTCGGGCGCATCTCCGGGAGAGAGCTCGTGACGATACGCTTGCTTCCCGGTCAGAACCTCGATCAGGACGATGTAGTGTTTCTCCTCCATCGGATGAGGGATGGAGCCAACCTTGACCCGGATGCTGTCTCCGAGGTCTTCGATCACCGGTACGTGTTTTTCCCGGGCGGCATCGAACGAGTTTTCCACGAGCAGGTTCATTGGCTGACCACAGCAGACCAATGCCTCTGCTTTGGCGTATAACACCTCCACCACGTTACCACAAATGGCGCAGTGGTATATCTGGCGCTGTTCTATCATGTTCTACCTCCAGTAGATTAGATTCTGATTCAGTCGGAATCTCATGCGTTTCTTTTGTCAACTGAAATCTGACGGCATACAGACATAATATTTTCCTTGCCAGAAAAGGCAAAGCTGAATCTTATGCCCTTATCTGTATGATCTCAGAAAGGATATTTGCCATGAAGCGCTCCATACTATTATGTCTCATAGCCGTTGCACTGGTCGGCTGCATCCAGTATGATGAGGAACTATGGCTGAACCGCGATGGTTCAGGCAGGGCAAAGATCCGCATAATCCACCGTTCCAGCTACCCCAACACCCAGGAGATTATCCGCAAATCCCAGCTTCCGGGCATCCATCTGATCAATTATGAGGTCCGAAAATCTGAAGGCAACGTCATCTACAACATCTATTTCAAGTTCGACAGCATCGAGGCTTACAACAATGTCAACGACCGGGTCAGCAACATTGATTTCTGGGGCAAGACCACGCTCAATATAGACAAAGACCGCACCATCCGCTTTCAACGCCGCATCTCACTGGGCAGCCAGGAGGACGAATTTCTCGATGACGATATCCTGGAGTCCATCTTTCACCAGCACGTCACGGAGGACTTCCGCTGGACTTACAAACTCCATGTCCCCTGGCGGATCGTTACTGCCAATGCCTCCACCGAAGACGTGGACAATGCCGGTAAAACCATCACCTGGAGTTATGACACCGATCATATCTGGAACAAGAGCGTCACGATGTCCGCTGAGATGCGTAAAGACCTTCCTTATCTCGTATTTATCCTGGCTGGTCTGGGGGTGATCATTATCGCCTTCAGTTTGTACTGGCTGCTCAGTATCAAACGCAAATCCCATCTGATGCAATGGCTCCATCAGCGGCATAAGAATTAGATCGGAACCGCTCGGTGCCGTCCTGTTTCAGGTATGGTCAGCAATAATTTAGCACTGCCAGGTATGAGCCCCCGCCAAAAATGCCTTGACCGCATACCGCTCCGGATATGCAAGGAAATCATGTTGTTTGGAGAATTGGAATGAAGATTCACTTTCGAGACGTACAAAGCGGCAGCGTGGAAGCACGTGCCATGATTGAGATCGCCGAAGGCGTAATGCTCAATGAAGTGACGGTCCTCAATATCGATGGCGAACTCGTCATCGAATTCCCCCGAAAGAGCTTTCAGGGCAAGGCGCACCGCACCATTTATCTCGATATCGTCACCTTTGAAGACAACGACAAGCGCATTATCTGGGAACTGGAGATAAAAGACGCCTACCGTGAATGGCGCAAAACCAACAAAAAGATCTTAATCTACGAAAATACAACTGGAGGTTCAGTATGATCAGCGACCTTAACGACATTCTCTCCGTAACTATCAGAGGAATGAAGCGTTCCGCTATTCGCGAATTGCTCAAGTTTTTGGGACAACCCGGGTTAATCTCTTTTTCCGGAGGCTTTCCCGCACCCCAATCATTCCCCGTGGAAGAACTCAAGGGGATCATTCAGGAAGTGATGGAAACCGAGGCTTCCAATGCTCTGCAATATGGCGCCACCGAAGGTGACAATCTGCTCCGCACCATGCTCGTGGAACGTTACAAATCCATGGGAATGGAACTCTCCTTGGAAAACCTGATCATTACGACAGCGTCCCAACAAGGGCTCGACCTGATCGCCAAGATGTTCATCAACCGTGGCGATCCGGTCATCGTCGGTCTTCCCTCCTATCTGGGGGGATTGAGTGCCTTCAATAGTTATGGCGCCAATTTGATCGGGGTTACCCAGGATGAAGACGGCGAAGATCCCAACCTGATCGAAGACCACCTCAAAAGCCTGAAGGCTCAAGGCAAGAAGCCGAAATTCATCTACATCATCCCCGATTTCCAGAATCCCGCCGGGATCACTATGAGCGAAAAACGCCGTCTCGAGATCATTGCCCTGGCTCACAAATACGACGTCCTGATCGTGGAGGACAGCCCCTACCGTGAATTGCGTTTCGAAGGCGAGCATCAGCGCACTATGTATGAGCTGGACAACACCGGTCAGGTCATCCTTTTGGGAACCTTTTCCAAGATCTTCTGTCCCGGCTTCCGTATTGGATGGGTAGTGGGTCACCCCGATATTCTGGACAAGATCGTTGTCGCCAAACAAGCCACCGATCTGTGTACGCCTCCCTTTACCCAACGTATCGCAGCCCGCTATATGGAGAAGGGATTTCTCACGCCAAAGATCAAACAGATCGCAGAGATGTACAAGGAAAAACGCAACGTTATGCTGCAGGCGATGGAGGAATTTATGCCCGATTCACTGACCTGGACAAAGCCCGAGGGCGGGCTCTTCCTCATGGTCAAAGGACCGGAATCGCTGGATACTTCCAAGCTCCTCCTCGATTGCATCAAAGAAGCAAATGTCGCCTACGTCGCCGGTGATTCCTTCTTTTGCAACGGCAAGGGTCAAAACACCATGCGCATCAATTTCTCCTACGAAACCCTCGAAAAAAACCGCGAAGGGGTCAAACGCCTCGCCGAATTTTACAAGAAACACATTTGATCCTTACATGACGTACCAGCCGGATCTCACTCGACGGGATCCGGCTTTGTATTGTTCTTCGATTTCTCCTCGCTATCAGGACAACTTTCAAATCCCACTGATCAACCGCTTCCGGATTGTTCAACACCACTACGATCCCAAGCTGTGCAGGCTGGAATCCCAATGGGAAGAATTGTTGGAGCTTAACCCCGGAATAGACCTCTTTGACAATATCCTTAATCGAACCAGTGGTCTCCATTTCCAGCGTCGATCAAGCCCCTAAAACTTGGTGAATGGGAGCATTCTGGTCTATACAGGGGTGGAAATTGACCGGGATGATAGCTTCTTTTGTCAAGTAATGTCTCAGCAAGTCATCCCATTCACTCCTTCTTTATTAGCCTTAATCAAGCCATTATCCCCTCTTAATCAAGCGTTAATTATTAACGCTTGATTAAGAGGGGATAATGGCTTGATTGAGGGAAGCAAATTGAAAGAAATACAGTAAGCTATTGGAAATATACAAGATGGCTGGGAGCCTAAACGCCAGATTTGTAGTAAAATGGATTTAACCTTGTCACCCTGAAAAACCAGACGGGACCGGTACCTCAACAGGTGAAGCAACATAATAGAGCATACTGATCACGGTTGATATCACTTTTTAGACCGGCTCACACAGCACCGGATAAAAAAGCCACTACGATAAAAAACTGGTATCGGCCAATCCTGTCTTCGGCTGCGGCACGGTCTGGGTTGAGAAGAACAGATGTCCTTGGCTAAAATCGTTCGTTTACTTCGGCTGAGCATGATAACTGGTCATGAAACTAAAGGATGGGAATGATGCCGCCGGATGTCAGGGATCGATGAAGACGGCTCTTACCCTGTAGAACTGACGATTCTGAGGAAACAGCGGATCGCTCCAGTTCAAGTTGATAACGCTGTCCCTGTAATTGAAGATGCCATTGGGAGTATCCGCACTATAAATATCATAGGCGAGGGCATCTGGAACTTCCAGCCAGGATAAAGTGCCATTCCCGTCGATCCGGATGCTCGGTCCAGCCGGCAGTACTTCGGCATCAAATCCCACATCATCCACGTACCAGCCATTGAAATTGTAGTGATTTCCTTCCAGCGACCAGGCAATGTATGTAACATCGGCTTCAAGAAAAGAAATGGTAATGGACTCCTCGCCGGATACACTGCCCAAACCGCCCATGATCAAGAAGTCGGTCTCCTGCCAGTAGATCAGGTCATGGCTGTACTGCACACTGGCAAAAATACCTATTGAATAGTCGTCCCAGTGGTGCTTGAATGCAACGGTCAATTCGCTTATGCCGGTAGTATTTACGGGAGGTGATATGAGGCGTGAAGTCCCCTGAGACTCCAGCCAGCCCGCCCAGGTAGCCATAGCTTCATAAGGCGTTCCTCCCGCAATGTCGGTATATTCCAGCGACCACCGGTTGGAATTGAGTTGTCCGGATATCGTCTGTGTCCATCCAGTGGGAAAAGCGGGTGCATTGAACATTTCCAGATATGGTGGAGTGATCGTTTGCGCCACTGTCACCGTCCAAATGCCTACAAACAGACCCCAGCCCAACACCCCGATTATATTCCTCGCTCTGTTCATAACTACCTCTGTCTTTTAGTTTATCTCGCATTTATCGATTATGTTCAGTGCTACCGGCGGTGACGGATGACACCGGCATGCGGCAAGCCACCCCACTGTTACTATCCTCTGATACCAATAATATGTCAAGGATCCGGGTAATTGGCAAAGGCAAATATCGCCGGCGATTCAAACCGATCGATGAGAAAAGCTTGACAATTGCCAGCCAGCCGGAAAAAGGGGATCCATGGAAACGATTAGCATAATATTGATTTTAACGGCATTGTTCGGTGCCGGTCTACTCTACGCCTCGGAGCCTGTCAAACCCGAGAGTTTCTGGCAAGGTAACCATTGTGTCCAGACCACTGTCCGTACCCCGGATAAAGACGAGCAATTCATTGAAGCGGAAGTGGATGGGCAATGGCAGAAGTTTAAACTGACCCGGTTTCCCCCGGCTTTTTGGGAATGGAACCGGCAACGCCGCCGGGAAACCGTGGAGATCTTTCGCGAAATGCTGATCAAAGGGCGGGAAGCGGTGCGCCGTCCGGATCTGTCCGGTCCGCATAACGGGATCGTTGCCACTTACGGTGGCCGCCGTCCGGATTCGCAGTTTGCGCTCAATAATGCGGTCAAGGGTATGGGCTTCCTTCCGCCGGCGGATCAGTTACCGGGCATGATCGCCCGTCTGGAAAGCACTCTGGAAGCGGAATTCCCCATCAAACTGGACATCCTTGATTCGCTGTATGTCAATGCTGAAAAGGTCTTTGCGCCTGATCGGCTGGTGTCTTTGGAACTGTATTCCGAGCCCGGCTTTGTCACGCAGACCTTTATCAACCAGATGCTCAATCCGGCATGCGCCATCGTCTGGCTGGACATTCCCACTTTCAAGGTCAAGTCCATTGTCCGCCTGCTCGATCCCTTGGATCCCGCCTTGAGCGAGTATGAGCGCAATGTGGTACGATACGTCAATCTGATGCACAGCTATTTTCATGGCGCGTTCCCGCGGGATTACATCGCTGCGTTGTATTATATCGTGGAAGTTTACGATAGCTCGCCCGGTAAGGACAATGGCAGAGGCGTCAGGATCGATCCCTGACCGAAGGGTTAATTCTTTCCTGATTATCTGGCGCTGAGCGAAAGTGCTCTTCCTGTACGCCGCCGGACTCGATCGAATATCCGGCAAAACGCTGTTCAAAGTTCGCCAGGACACCGCCCTCGCCCAGAAGCAAAGCGACCACCTCGGAAGGAGTGCGTTTGCGGGTGCGGATGCCGTCTTCATAGGTGCTGACGGAACCGGTGACGCTGATAATGCGTTTCTGGTCACGGTGTTCAATGCGGGAGATACTGCTGGTGATCTCAAATTCAGCCAGATCACGGATGGCGATCGATCCGCCGGTACGGCTGGCTCACATGCGGGCAAGCGTGATGGGGAGCATCCCGTTCACCGGCAAAGACAAGTACAAAGACGGTCAGGGGTATATGTTTGGCAAGGTGGCTGGAATGATCACTGTCTTTGATGACAGGGATGCTGAGATCGCTCAGTCCGCCCTGCTCACGATATTTGCCGGGGCACTTTTCTTTCCGTCCTTTGTCATCAGCGATCAGATCACCCGGATCGCTTCCGACGATTCCAGTGCCACTGCCCGGATGCAGGCGGGCGGAATGGACTTGACCGGCACTTTTTCTTTGATGCGGAAGGACTGTTGACCCGCTTTGAGACCGAAAACAGGTATTATGCCAAGCCGGAAGGGGGCTATGAGAAAGCGCATTTCTTCTGCTTAGTGGAGAACCATTTCCGGCAGGATGGACTGCTGATTCCCCGGAAAATGAGTGCGAATTGGACTCTGGACGGCAAGCCCTACCAGTATTGGCGGGGAACGATCAAAGAGATCCGGTTCCATTAACGGTGACAGATCATGAAGATAGAGCATAATGATCTGGTCAAATTCGTCCTGCATCATCAACTTCACCGCTACAGGGACCGAGGCAAAGAGGGTGTCCTGGCGAGCATTAAACAACTGGGATACTTACAGATCGATACGATTTCGGTGGTGGAACGGGCACATCATCATACGCTGTGGAATCGGGTTGGGGACTACCGCCAGGACTGGCTCGATGAATTACTGGCAGAGGATCGGGCGGTTTTTGAGCATTGGGGACATGCCGCCAGTTACCTGCCGATCAGTGACTATCGCTATAGCATTCCGCGCATGCAACGCTTTCCGGATACGAGCTCTTGGGAACGCACCTTCTTTGACCAGCACAGCGATCTGATGGACGGGATCCTGGAACGGATCAGAAACGAAGGGGCACTGGGAGCACGGGACTTTTCGGATACACGGGCAGAAAAACCCGGCAATGGCTGGGGTGCCGTCAAACCGGAAAAGATTGCGTTGGAGCTTTTATTGTGGCGGGGTGATCTAATGGTGAGCCGCCGGGATAAATTTCAGCGTATCTATGACTTGCGGGAGCGGATATTGCCGGATTGGGTGGATCAGAGTCCTCCGACCGAGGAGGAATTGATGCGGCATTTCATCCTGCGCTCGCTGGCTGCGATGGGGATCGCCACGCTGTATGACCTGCGTAATTACTTTGTGAGCAAGGCAAATGACAGGATGGCACAGTATCTGGATAAACTGGTGGCAACGGGTGAAGTGGTCAAAGCCGAGGTCAGGGGACTGAATGAGGCGCATTATCTCTTGCCGGATGCCTTGGAAACTCCGGTGGAGGATACACGGGAACGGATGTATCTCCTGTCGCCGTTCGATAATCTGGTCATCATCCGGCAGAGAGTGAAGCGGATCTTTGGCTTTGACTACACGATCGAGTGCTATGTGCCTCCGAAGAAGCGGGTGTACGGCTATTGGTGTCTGCCGATGCTTTTTGGAGACCGGATGGTGGGACGGATCGACTGTAAAGCCGATCGCAGGGAGGGGTCGTTGTTGATCCAGGCACTGCATTGGGAAAAAGGGATCAAGCCAGAGGGAGCGATGAAGGCGGCATTGGATGGGGCATTGGATAGGTTTGCGCGGTTTTGTGGGTGTGGATCAACCCGGATGTAGTAGCGATCCATAACGTTACCTGTAGCACCTAAAAAAGGGCGCGGTGTCAAGACATCCCTACGATCAGGAGGAGCGTTCCCGCTCGCGTTGCAGGTCTTTTTTGTGGAGGGTTTCACGTTTGTCGTGGAGTTTCTTGCCTCTTGCCAGGGCGATGATGATCTTGCAGCGGCCTTTGTCATTGATCATCACTTCCAGCGGAACGATGGTCATGCCCTGCTCCTCGGTCTTGATCCGGAGGCGGGAGATCTCGTATTTGTGGAGCAGGAGTTTACGCTTGCGTTCTGGGTCGTGATTGAACCAGGCGGCATTGTCCCAGGCGCTGATATGTAGTTTCATCAGCCAGCATTCGCCGGCATCGATCTTGGCATAGCTGTCGCGGAAATTGATCTTACCGGCGCGGATGGCTTTGATTTCGGTGCCTTTGAGCACGATTCCGGCTTCATACTTCTGGATGATCTCGTATTCGTGGAGGGCTTTACGGTTTTTGATGGACTTTATAGAGGGAGGATGCGGCATATCTTTTCCTGATAGTGTTTGGCGGTCGCGATCAGCGCTTTCTCGTCCAGGGTGGTCAGTTTTCGGTTTTTGAGAACGAGCTTGCCATTGATGATGACGTCGCGGACATTATGACCGTTTAGGGCATAGACGAGGTGGGAATAAGGATTGAAGATGGGCTGACTGTTCAGGGTATCCAGTGCCACGATCGTGATGTCTGCCAGATAGCCGGGGAGGAGAGAGCCGAGTTCATGCTCGCGGTAAATGGCTTTGGCGGCATTGCAGGTGACCATTTTGACCACATCGTGGGCGGGCAGGAGTGCCGGGTCGTGATTGATCATCTTGTGGATCTTGGCGGTGGTATCCATCTCGGTAAAGAGGTCGAGGTTGTTGTTGCTGGCAGCGCCATCGGTGGCAAGGCAGAGATTGACGCCGGTCTCCATATAATCCCTAAGGGGCAGGATACCGGAGCAGAGCTTGAGGTTGCTTTCGGTGCAGGTGGCGACGCTGATATTGCGCTCTGCCAATAACGTCAATTCATCTTTATCCACCCAGATCCCATGCGCCAGGATGGTTCGGGCATCCAGAAAGCCGGTCTGGGCGAGGTATTCTACCGGGCGTTTGCCATGTTTGACGATACAGTCATTCCGCTCTTTTTCGCTTTCACTGATGTGGATATGGAGCAGGAGGTCGTTGTCGATGGCGGCTTTGGCACATTTACGTAAGACATTTTCGGAACAAGAATAGATAGCATGGGGGGCGACGGAGAATTCCACCAGATTGGTCGAGGCAAATTCCCTATTCATGTCAACAGCATATTCACCAATACGGTCTTTTCCATTCGCCTGGATGAGATCGGTAACCGCTTCACCGATGATGCCACGCAGACCGGCATCAACCAGGGCTCTGCCCATCTGTTCACCCTTGAAATACATGTCACTGACCATCGTTGTTCCGCTGCGGATCACCTCGGCAGCGCCATACAGAGTGGCATCATAGATGAATTTGTCGCCTAATTCATCGTTGAGGAGCTTATCCTCGGCAGGCCAGATATAATCCTTCAGCCATTTATCCAGGGGCAGATCATCCGCCAGACCGCGCATATAGGACATCGGAAGATGGGTGTGGGCATTGATCAGACCGGGCATAACGATGCAGTCGGTGGCGTCAATGACCGTCCGGGCGCTGTGGAAAGACACCCCTTCGACACCGGCATTGACGGTGAAATGAGCAAGGGGCTCGATGGCACAAATCTTGCGGTCACGGATGGCGACAACATGGTCGGTAAGGACGTTTAAGCCCTTGTCCATCTGAAGGATGGTGCCATGTTTTATGATGATGTCGAAGTGCTTGCTCATGCTTTATCTGTCCTTAGTCCGAAGTTAGAGGTCCTGATTCCATAGGTACGCTTTCCTCCAGCGCGTTATTCGCGAAAGCCGGGATTTCGGTTGGGGCGCTGAAGGAGAGCGCCCCTACGTAATAATTTCCATTCTCCACTCTCCATTCTTTCATTCTCTACTCTCCATTCTCCAATCTCTACTATCCACTCTCAATTCTCAATTGCCTTATGGATCAGATGAGCGGCTTCTTTGGGTTTGAAAATGCCTTTGCTGGTGATAAAAGCGGTGATCAGACGGGCAGGTGTGATATCAAAGGCAGGATTGAACGCCGGACTGTCCGGATTGGAGAGCTGGCAATCACCAAAGCGGGTGATTTCCTCGGGACTACGGTATTCGATCGGGATGTGTTTGCCGTTCATGCAGGCAAGGTCAAAGGTGGTCTGGGGTGCGGCAACGTAGAAGGGGATCTTGTGCTCTTTCGCCAATACGGCTTTATCATAAGTGCCGATCTTATTGGCAATGTCGCCATTGAGGCAGATGCGGTCAGCACCGGTGATCATGAGATCGATCTCATTTTTCCAAAAGTAATATCCGGCAGCGCTATCGGTGATGATGGCGTGTTCAATCCCTTCCTGCTGCAGTTCAAAGGCAGTGAGACGGGCGCCCTGAAGACGGGGACGGGTCTCGCTGACATAAACGAAGAGTCTCTTGCCCTTGCGATGAGCAACACGGATGACGGCAAGGGCGGTGCCCCAATCCACCGTCGCCAGTGCTCCGGCATTGCAATGGGTGAGGATCCTGGCACCATCAGGGATCAAGGGCTCGCCGATCGCTCCCAGGATGCGGCAGTCATGCTCGCTGCGATCAACGAACTCTGTGGCTGCGAGAACTGCGACCTGCCGGCAGTGGCCATTGTCGGGAATAAAGCGCAGGGCATTTTCATAGACGTAGCTGACGCCGTTGTTCAGATCGATCGCCGTCGGACGGGCAGCGATGATCTGATCATGCGCCAGGCGGATAGAGGAGCGGAACTTGTCGTCCGGAGCAGCGATAACCGCCAACGCCATGGCAAAAGCACCTGCAGCACCAATGGCTGGCGCTCCTCGCACGGTCATGTCCCTGATCGCTTTGATCACTTGGGGAAAGTCATTGAGTTTGACCACCTGAAATGCGAAGGGCAGCAGGTTCTGATCGATCAGACAGACACTGCCGTCTTCCCACCACACGCTTTTGTATTCAATTCCGTTGATTAGCATATTGTAACCACGATCAATCCGTAAACTCCACTTCATCCCCCATCCGGATGTGTTTGAGCTTGCCTCCGTCATTGATATCCCGGCATAAACCGGCTTCGATCTCCGCATCATCGGTATAACCTCGCTGTTCCCAGAATCCGGAGACGTAACGATCGGTCAGTTCAATTCTGATTATGCTCTTGGCAGATTTGTAACCCCAAAGGTAGGGGATAAATGCACGCACCGGACCGCCATAATCCTCAGTCAGCAACTCGTCGTCAAATGCCCATGCCAGCAGACATTTTTCCTTGCGCGCCACTTCGATTGAGATTGAGGTCTCATAATTGGATGAATATGACCAGAACCGGACGAAACAAACGCTATTGGAACCGCCGATAAGGTCGAGCAGGTCGCTGAAGCGCACCCCCTTCCACAAGCCGCCGACCGACCATCTGGTAACGCTGGTCAGACGGGCGTTCACCTCGGTCTGGGGTAGGGCGATAAGCTCGTTCCAGGATAAAACACAGGGGCGCTGGCATAAGCCACCCACGGTGATCTGCCAATTGTCACGGTCAAGTTTGCCGGGATGTCCCTCCGCCCAGAAGATCGGGGTTTTCAGACGGGCTAGTTTATGCATCTTTTCCTCCTTCGGAGAACACAAACAGGTTCTCGATAATATCACTGGGGGTCAAGCCATAGGGGAGTATTCTATTTATGAGCCGATCAGCGGTCAAGCCCATGAACTGGGAAGCATGGATCGCCGGAATTGACATTGTGGGATCTTGCGCCATATAAGACACAATGATGCCTGCCAGGACGTCTCCGCTGCCTCCGGTGGCTAAGCCGTTGTTGCCATTGTTGTTGAACATCAAATCGGTGCCATCATAGTAAATCGTTACTGCGCCCTTGAGCAGGACTTTACAGCGGTATTGGTGGACAAAGTCCGTTACATGGGTGACGATGTCCTGATTCAGCGTTTCCACATCCAACCCCGTCAGTGCGGCGAATTCGCGGATGTGGGGGGTCAGAACTATGTTGCGGTCAGCGAGTAAGTCCAGGAGATGGCGGTGTTTTGCCAGCAGGCGTAAACCATCGGCATCGATTACCAGAGATGGAGGTTCATCTGCTGTGTCGTAGGGGCGTCTTTCCAAAGCGCCCTGTTGTAGCATAGCATTCCGATGCTGTACGTAGGGGCGTCTCTCCAAAGCGCCCTTGTTGTCGTAGGAGAGGACGGTTTCCAGTAGCTTGAGTGCATAGTTGCTCTGGCTGATGCCCGGTCCGATCAGGATGGCATTATGCCGCTGAAGAAGATGATGCAGAGCGCCGGCATCCGGTAGTCCGGCTTCATCCTCAGGAATAACGCGGGTCATTACCTCGGTGAGTTTGATCTCAAAGATCTGTGCCAGAGCGGATTGATGATACAAGGTGATCAATCCGGCACCGGTATGTAGGGCAGCTTGGCAGGCAAGCACGGCAGCGCCGGTCAGACCTGGAGAACCGGCAAAAACGGCTACCGAGCCATAGTTCGATTTATCGCTGAACCGCGTTCGATAAGGAAAATGCAGGTCTTCAACTTCCAGGAGACGTCCGCAGTTCAATCGCCTGTAGTAGATGTCCGGTATGCCGATATCAACCAGATAAAGATCACCGCAGAGTTTCGCTCCCTCTCCAACAAGATGTCCATACTTGTAAGCTCCCAAAGCCAGAGTGGCTTCGGCGTTGATGGCTCCTGCGCCCATGCCGGTATCGGCATCGATTCCGGAGGGCAAGTCAATGGCGACGATCGGAGTGAGATCCTTCTGGATAAACTCGATAAATTGACGCATCTTCCGAGACAATGCACCTTTGTATCCAGCACCAAATATGGCATCCACCATAAATGTAACATCGGAGTATTCATCCAGAATATCGTCAAAATCGCTCTCGGACTCAACCTTGAAGATCGGTATTTCGAGCTTATCACAGATCTCCAGATTGGCTTTGTTGTCCGGGGTGGGGGTTTTATTGTACAGACAAATGACGATCACCGGCACCCCAAATTCATGCAGCCAGCGGGCTATGACAGCTCCATCCCCGCCGTTATTGCCACTACCGCAGAAGATGGCGGTTGTTCCGGTCAAATGGTTCTTAAAAGTATCGATGATCAATTCTGCACAGCTCTTGCCGGCATTTTCCATCAGAACCCGGGATGGGATGCCCAGTTCGTTAATGGTTCGGGCGTCGATGTCCTTCATTTGTTGGGCTGAGAGGACGTATTTCATGGTTTCTCCTTTCTGGTGGTGTCGCCCATTCGGGGCTTCCCCTTCGGGGCTTGGTCTTGGGGTGCCGGCTGCCGATGTGCAGGGGTTCCGCTTCGCTGCACACCCTGCCTAAGATGGTGTCGCCCCTGCCGGGGCTTCCCTCAGATTATCCTGGGTGGGGATTCCCAGTTCGTTAATGGTTCGGGCGTCGATGTCCTTCATTTGTTGGGCTGAGAGGACGTATTTCATGATTTCTCCTTTCTGGTGGTGTCGATATGGAGCTTGATCTCGAAGGTGGTGCCTTCTCCGAGGGTACTTTCGATTACTCTGATATGACCGTGATGGTATTCCTCGATAATACGCTTTGCCAAGCTCAAACCCAAGCCCCAGCCGCGTTTCTTGGAAGTAACCCCGGGATCGAAGATCCTGCGCCATTGCGAGCGTGGAATACCTTTGCCTTCATCGCGGAGGTGGATATATGCCCAATTTGCTTTGGTGGTGGAAGTCACGATGATATTTCCGCCCTTGCCGCTCATGGCGTCGATGCAGTTTTTGATCAGGTTCTCCATGGTCCACTTAAAGAGCTCAATGTCGAGCATAACCTTGATCCCGCGGACTTTGCTGATCAGATGGATATCGATCCGTGAGCCCAGGTGGGGCAATCGGTTCTTGAAATAATCCACGGTATCGGTCAGAATCCTGTCCAGATCATGCGGGATCAGCTTGACCGAGGAACCGACCTTACCGAAGCGGGAGGCGATGTTTTTCAAGTGGTCCAGGTCAGCGGTCATCAGGGTAATTATTTTGTTTAAATCATCTGTGCTACGCTTGGGATCGGGACATTCCTTAAGGTAATCCATCCACCCCATCAGAGAAGTAATGGGCGTACCAAATTGATGCGCAGTTTCCTTTGCCAGACCGATCCACAGAGTATCCTTCTCGGTTTTGCGGATCAGCAGCAATCCATAGCTGCTAAAGAAAATCAACATTACGGCGATTGCCAGTTCCAGGAGGATGAAATAGCGGATCTGCGATAACGACGTGGAGGCGGAGAAATAGATGAATCCAAGGTTGTCATCGGCATTGCTGATCGGGATCTCGGTCATGCCGGTGATTCTATCCATCAGATAGTGCTTGTCATCCGGGCTCAAGGTCTCATAATTCAGGTTTTCCTGGATGCTGACGTTTCTCCAGAACAGCGGTGACTTACTGTGGTCGGTGACGATGATGGCGATATCGATACCTTTGATGAATTGCTCAAATGATACCGGTTTGGAATAGAAGGCATAGCCGGTCAGTTTGTCTTCATCGACCAGTTCTATTTTGAGCATTTCATCGAGCAATTTATGCAACCTGGCTTGGGATCCATCAGACAGCTCGGCAAAGGTTGTATCGGAAGAAACCGGCACCTGGTTCCAGAACATCGGTTCCATATTGGCATCGGTGATGATGATTGGGATGGGATACTGTGGGACGAATTCAGTACTGATATAGTTCCAGAGTTCCTGCTGGAAATTGCGTCTAAGCGAAATCTGGATATAGCTGGTGAACAATTCCGTGAGCTTCTGGGTATACACTTCGGTTTCCTTGAGATAGCTATCAGTGTAGGCGATGTACTGGGCAAACACCCGCGGCACGTACTGCTGTTCTTGTTTGGCATTCTGGATTAATATCTGGGTATAGACAGCAAAAAAGGCGAACAGGATCAGCGAACCCAGGATCAGGTAAATACGGAGAGTGTGAAACCGGTTACGGCTTTTTAACGGTTTCCCAAATTCGGTCGAGTTCTTCGAGTGTGGCGGCATGGATATCCTCACCTGTAGATTGATAGTGCTCTTCGATCCGGTTAAAACGGGTACGGAATTTGGCGATAGTACCGCGCAGGGCTGATTCTGCATCGATTTGCAACTTGCGGGCCAGGTTTACCAGCGTAAAGAGCATATCGCCCAGTTCTTCCTTGATGGCATCCTGATTTGACTCCAGAAGCGCCTGGTCGAGTTCGGTTCGTTCTTCGTCAAGCTTAGCCATGATCGGAGCGGTATCCGGCCAGTCAAATCCAACCGCCGCTGCCTTTTCTTGGATCCGGTGGGCTGTGATCAGAGCTGGAAGAGCGCGCGGGATCCCATCTAAGATCGACTTACGTTCTTTCTTCTCCTTTTTCTTGATTTGCTCCCAGTTTTTTTTTACGTCCTCGGCATCAAGGATCTCCAGATCACCAAACACATGAGGATGGCGGCTATGGAGTTTGTTGACGATGTGTTTGAGTACATCATCGATGGAAAAGCGCTCCTCTTCTGCGGCTATCTGTGCTTGGAATACTACGTGCAACAGTAGGTCACCAAGTTCTTCCAGCAAAGCTGAATCATCCCCATCCTCTATTGCTTCCACCGTCTCGTACATCTCCTCAATGAAATTGGGGATCAGCGATTCGGGTGTTTGTTTAATATCCCAGGGGCAGCCGGATACCGGTTCACGCAGTTGCCTCACAAGCTGTACCAGATCATTAAAATTGGTCATGTGCTCATGTCGTAGATTCATTTTGGTTCATTTGACAAACCAACCGGTTCTATCGGACAAGCTTCGCTTATGCAAGGGATCTGCTCCGCGTATCGATCGATTGGAGAAGGGGAACTGGCAGCATTGTTTATGGTGTTATCCATCAGTGTAACTTCTCAAGACAGGCAATAGATTAAGAGAGGTATATAGAACAGTGCGATCAGGATCGAGAAAGAGACGAGAGTGGTGGCAAACTCCCGGTCCATTTCTTCCAGATTGGCAAAGATCAGTGTATTAAAGCCGATTGGGGTCGCTGAACTGACGATCACCACGATCCGGGTGATTCCATCCAGACCGAGGATCGAGGCAAGCGTAAATCCGCAAAGCAATCCTATAACCATCCTGATCCCGATGGCGGTAAATGCCTTGTCCAGATTATGCAACCGGGGATGAAAACAAAGACCCAGTGCGATCATGATCAACGGGATCGTTGGCTGCCCAATCAGATTCAGGAAGTTTATCCCGATCTCCGGCACTTTCAGATCCAGCAGACGCATCCCGAACCCGATGACCATTGCCCACAAGGGTGGAAGGCGCAGAAACCTTTTCCACCTGCTCTTGTTCTTTCCGGTCTGGGAGCCATACTTGACTGCCTGATAATAGGTAAAAGTGAAGATCATCAAGCTATTGCCAACATCAAACAGAGTCCCCCGCACAAACCCCTCATCACCGTGGGATGCTGCAAAGAAGGGCAGTGAAAATGCAGTGTTCATGATCATCGTTCCCACCAGGAAACTTCCCATCATCCCGCCGTCCAATTTTAACTGCCGGCCATAGAGCGTCCCCACGAAATACATGATCACGACGATGGCAATTGCACTCAAGGGCAGGTAGATCATATCCATCGTCAAATGCGCTCGCAGGATCGAATTCAACGCCATTGCCGGCAATGAGACGCTCACCACGAAGCGGAGCAGGACCGGGGCATCATCCCGGTTCATCAGCTTGACGGCGCGGACAAACAGACCCATCCCAAAAGCCAGGATGAGCGGGATGATCTTCATGAAAAAAGGACTCACTCTCCACCCCCCTGGCTGACCTTGCCCTCACTGCCACGCAAGCTGGATCCCAGCTCCTTTCCATTGCGGTAAAACGCCCGGTAGAGCAGTTCCATCTGATTGAGGAGATCGCGATTGTGTTGCTTTTCCGCTTCTCCTTTGGGATTGCTGATCAATTGCCACCCCTCGTAGGACTGTAGTGCGCCCTGTAGTTGCCATTTGTGGTAGAAAGCTGCACCGGTCAGTGAGATTAGATCATTCACCTGATTTGCCTCAAACCGATTAATCATCCGGCCACTGTACAGCTTCTGAATATCCACCTGCAGTGGATATACTTCCGCGATACGGACAATCTTCAGGATCTCTTCCCGGCTGAATCCACCGGTGTTATTTAATTCATGGTAGATCTGTCTTTCGCTATAATAATTTACCTTTATAAAGGGCAGTTTATTAACGTCCAAGCCATTTCTCTCCATTTCTGGAACCGTAACAGAATTGAAACTGTAAGTTAGTTCCTGATGCACCCGCTGTTCAAACACGTTCTGTACGATGAACAGCGCAACAAAGGAAATGAGAAATGCCATGACCGGAGCAAGCACCCAAGCCATGGAGATCTTGCCCAGGACATTGTAGCGGATGTTTTTTCCGCCTTTGACGATACCGATCCCGACCACGGCTCCGACGATCACCTGCGAGGAGGACACCGGCACTAATGGAATGGTGGGCAAGCCCAATTTCAGCAGCAAGTGATACAAGCCTTGCGAGGCAAAGAGAAAAAGCACGATCGCCTCCGCCATTACTGCGATCAATGCCGTGACCGGCGACAGGCGAAAGAGGTCTTTACCCACCGTTCGCATCACTTTATGCGAATAGGTATAGATCCCGACGGCGATCGAGATCGCACCAAGCAGATACAACTGGGATATCCCACTGAGCACGAAGCCCGATCCCAGCGATATATCCTTGAAGGGCGACACCGGAACGAAAACACCAACCACATTGGCGATATTATTGGCGCCCAAACTGTAAGCCGCAAAAGCACCGACCACGATCAACCCGTAACGGGTGTAAAGATCGAGTTTCAGCAAATGCAGTTTCGCTCGATCCAAAATCCTCCTTAACAAAAAGAACAAGGCTCCGGATATTACGCCGGACAGTACGAAAGCGATCACCCAACTGCCGGCTATGGTAATCAATGGCTTAAAATCGGTCAGACGACCGGCAAAGTAATTCCACCCGATAATAGCGCCCACAATGGTCTGCGAAGTGGAAACCGGTATCCTGATTTTGACCATGACTGTGATTACAACCGCAGCGGCAAGCGCTACCGTAAAAGCGCCGCCCAGAGCATCCACCGATCCCAGCCGTCCCAGTGTCCGTGATGGACCGCTTCCTTCCAGCACCGCACCCAGAGTGATAAAAATGGCGGCTATCAGCGCCGCCCGTTTGAACTTGAGCATCCGCGTTTCGACCGCAGCTCCAAAGATATTGCCGGTGTCATTGGCACCCAGCGACCAGCCCAGATACAATCCGCTCAACAGGTAGATAAATATCATCGTTTAACTTCCGAAGCAGAGTATTCCGACCTTCCGACCAAGCCGTCAGCGGAGCTGATCCGTTGCAAAAGCAACGCTTGTCCGTCAAAATAACCTATGCTCAATAAGGACATGGCAGATAAGCTCCGCTTATGCAACGGGATACACTGATCAATCATGGACAAGCTTCGCTTATGCAACTTACAACTGACGTTTGATGGTATAGATCGCCAGCCGGTCACAAACCGCCTGGGCATAATCCGAGATCTTTTCGATGTGGATGGCAAACCAGCGCAATTGGCTCTTCCGCGCCAGGTCGATCGGCAGGGCAAAGATCTGACGGCGCAGTTTCTCGCCCAGATGATCCGCCTCACGTTCAAAGAAAAACACCTTGTGCATATAGTTATTCACTGCCGGCAGATCGTTGAAGAACGACCGTACCGCACAGACCAGTTGCTCCACCGCCGAGACCGATGCCCGCGTCGTCTGCATCCATAGATCATCCAGCGACTGCTCGATCTCCGGCATCTCTATGGAGAATTGCAACAGCGAATCCTTGATATTGTCGATCACTTCATCCGTATTCTCCAAAATCGCCAGAACATCCCCCCGGTTCTCCGGGATCAGCGTCCGTTCATAAAGATAACGCTCAATGCTGATCCTCAGGTCATCCGCTTTCTGTTCCTTCTCGCGGATCTGGCTGAGGCGTTCCTCAAACTGGGCATTCCGCTCCAGCAGATAATCCTCCATCCCCAGTTGAAACAGCATCGCCGCATCGCTCACAATATCGAGGAACTGATCCAGTTGTGCCTCGATCTGTTTGGTGGTCTTGAGTAGTAGTGCCATAATCCACCTTCTTTTCATGTTTATGCGCCACATTGCCCTCACGGACAGGCAACAGCATAACTTTTTACAATAATCCCAAGCATCTGTTTTTGTCAAGTATGTCATGATCTCGCGATCATCTTCCGCATACCTCTTATAGGTGGACAAATCTGAAATCAATGGACAAAATGCCCCCGGAGCCCTTTGTTGATCAGGATAAAATTGGGGTAACTCCTGCTCAACTCTCTCAACTCTCTCAACCCTCTCATTCACCTCGTCATACTCTTCCTGATCCATCTGCGTTATCTGCGTTCTATTATGAATCTGCGTCGATCTGCGTGAACCCCAAAACACCCCTCACCGGATCAAGGTCACCTTTCGGGTATTGACCCGCCTGCCATCGACCATCAGATTGAGCAGATAGATCCCACTGGCGCATGCTCTGCCGTCTTCATCCCTGCCATCCCAATAGCTATGCTACTCTCCCGTCTTGTGTGGATCGAGGGCAATGCTCCTGACCCGCTGCCCCTTCAGGTTATAGATCTGGATGGCGGCATCATTGACCGGAACCTGTCCACCCGTCCCTGAAGCAGCCAGATCAACCTTGAGGTTGGTAAAGATACGGAAGGGATTGGGATAAGTGGACAGGTTGATGGTATAAGCTGGAGGCACGATCTCCGGATCCGGAATATCCCCCAGTTTCACGTAGTAGAAATCGGAAGTGTGACGGAAGCAACTTCATCCTGGCTCATGACCCTCTTTCCGGTTTGAGAGGACGGCTGGCGCAAGTTGATTCAGAAAGAACTGAAAAAGAGTATGTCATTCAGACAATAGACCGGCTATTTCGTGATGCCTGTATTTCCTGCTCTGCGATGTCATATCGGATAGCCACACAATTATTTATAACCTCACTGGGGAATAATCCTGAGGAATTGTCCAATATTGGCATCAGGTTGATCGGTCAACGAAAACTGGGTCT
>VGPI01000001.1 GCA_016875595.1 Candidatus Cloacimonadota bacterium | reverse complement strand
CATATAATGACTAATCCCGATCGCCTTGGCAGCACCGGTCATGAGATTGGTATCCAACGCCACCTCGGTTTGAAAGGTGCTGTCACCGCGCTGGATATCCAAGCAGACTGAACTCCCGGGGGCATTGACGATCAGTTCACGCATCCCATACCAATCCGCCACCCGAACTGAATCCACCGCCAGAACAAGGTCCCCGCGTCTCAGTTTCCTTTGCCAAGCCGGCAGACCGGGGATCACTTCTCCGATCACAGGCGGGATCCTGGGCTGCAAACCCGGATATAGCGAATCCACCTCTGATGCCCTCAAAAGGAGCTTGACGCTTGACCCCATCCTGCTGATCTCCAGGATATTGTCCTTTCCTGTTTCAATACCGCTCAAGAACTGATACCAGCCCTTGATCTCCTGTCCATTGACCGTTCTGATCGTGTCTCCGGCGATAAAATATTCTGCCATATATGGCGATACGTGATCCACCACCGGTTGGTGATCCTCGTAGCGGATTGGAAGCGTGAAGGAACCGATGAAGAGCAGCATGCCGAAGATGAGATTTGCCATCGGTCCGGCGAAGGCGATCAATGCCTTCTTCCACCAGGGACGGGTGATGAAACTATCCTCCGCATCAGCTGCCGGATCATCCGGATGCTCACCTTTCATTTTGACATATCCGCCCAGAAACAGCCAGCCAAGACGGTATTCAACGCCCTTGCGGACAAAGCGCAGGAGGGGCTTGCCAAACCCGATGGAGAATTTCTCCACTCCCACTTTCAGTCGCCGCGCCATCAGGAAATGTCCCGTCTCATGGACGAGGACAAGGATGCCGAGGGCAATGATCGAGATCAGCCAGGTCAAGCTGTTCCCTTTCGCGGCAAGGCACGATTGACTGGGGCGCTGAAGGAAAGCGCCCCTACGCTCGGCAAGGCATGATTGACTGGGGCACTGAAGGAAAGCGCCCCTACGTAATTATTCTCAATCCTCAATTTTCAATCCTCTCGTCAATGGTGATAGCGATAAAGGAAGCAACGTCAGTGGCATAGGAACCCGTACCAAACCCGGCATCATAGCCGAGTTCGATCGCCAGTTCATGCGTGATCCGTGGTCCGCCGCAGATAAAGAGCATCTTGCCGCGGAGACCTTCCGCTTCTGCCAATTCGATCAAATGCGTCAGATTCTTGATGTGGATGTTCTTTTGCGTAACCACCTGCGAGACAAGGATGGCATCGGCATTTTCACAGCGGGCACGGGCAAGCAGCGTCTCCGAAGGCACCTGCGCCCCGAGGTTGATGGCATTGAACATCCGGTATCGTTCCAAGCCATAGCGGTGATTGTAGCCCTTCATGTTCATAATGGCATCGATCCCCACCGTATGCGCATCGCTTTCGATGCACGCGCCGATCACGGTCAGCGGTCTGCCGATGTGCTGGCTGATATATTCATCGGTGGCGGCCATATCCATCACCGGAGTTTCCACTACCTTCACCCGGATCCTGGATCCATCGATGGAGACCGTGGTCGTGGCATAGGCGATAAAGTGAGTAAAACCCTCATGCAGATCACGCATGCCGCAGACCTCGATATCCTGCAGTCCCATCTGTTTGAGGAGGAGACGGGCTGCTTCCTTGCCATATTCACTCGCCGGCACCGGCAGAGAAAAGGAGAACTGCATCTTGCCGTCATTTGCCGTATCGCCATAGGGGCGGATGATGTTTTTGCTGATCTTCATGACAACCCCAATTCCCTTTTCATCTTGGTCAGGAAGGGATTGATGTAATCATCATCCTTGGGAAAAACACCCATCTGCCCTTTCCCGCCGGTTTCGCAACGCTTGATATCGGCAAATTCTCCCTTCCCCAAGGCAATGAACAGACCCTCGTCCGCCACGCCTTCCAGGAAGTCCGCCGCCTGAGCCAGTACATCATTGGCGCGCCGGGGAATAAATCCATCCGGTTCTAACTGGATATGCTCCGCCAGGTTCCCCACTGCCCGAAAGATATACTGCGCATTCTCGATCGCCAGGGAACGATCGACCAAGTGGGGTGTATGGATCGCCTCCGTCATCATCCCCAGGAGTTGCACACCCTGACCGGTGAGCTGTCCTACGAAATTGAACATCGCATCCAGCAAATGCGTGAAGAAGATGTTACCGGAGGCAAACTTCGTTGGCGGCATATACTTCACCGGCGCAGCGGGAAAGAGCGTTCGTGTCAGCAGCGCATGCGCCAGTTCATAGGATAACGAATCCGGCAGATCGGGATTGATCTCAAAGGCATGACCCAGCCCCATCTTCTCCGGTTTGATCCCGCTCTTGATAGCAAATTGTTCATTGATAAGTTGCGAGGCAGTAACGGTGTAAGCCTTTTCCACCGCATCGGCAGTGGTCAGATAATTATCTTCGCCGGTCTGGATTTCGACTCCGGCATAGGCATTGATCATTCGCGAGAAATACTGATCCAGCAGTGTCCGGCGCGGGTTGATATCCCGGAAAAGGATGCCGTACATCGCATCATTAAGCATCATATCCAGCCGTTCCAGCGCCCCCATGGCGGAAATCTCCGGCATGCACAAGCCCGAGGCATAATTCGTCAGCCAGATATAGCGCCGCTCTTCTTCACTCACCTCGTCCAGAGCAGTCCGCATGATCCGGAAGTTCTCCTGCGTGGCATAAGTGCCGCCAAAGCCAACTGTCGTCGCTCCATAAGGCACATAGTCCAAAAGCGATTGAGCGGTGGAACGGATCACGGCTATGATATCCGCTCCCTCTCTGGCGGCAGCACGTGCCTGGATCACATCCTCATGGATATTACCGGTGGCAACGATCACGTAGATCGCCGGTCGACGGCGCGCGCCGAATTTCTGCAGATATTCCTCGCGCCTGGCTCTCTGAAGGCGGAGATGAGCCAGCGTTCGCTCCGCGATCTCCTCCATTCGTCTCAGTACCAGGGCATTATCCTGCACGGGAATAGTGGTCAGATCGATCTCATCCCAGCCCACCATCTCCGCCACTTCCTGCGGATCGACGTCCCGGGCGACGGCAGCATTGGTCACCCACCAGGCGGCACCACGCTTCAATGCCTGAAGCTCAGCGAGATGATCCACCACCACATTGGGCAGGGGTTTTCCATTCTTGCCAGCGCCATCTATGCCCAAGAGCCGCAGGACAGTCCGTTCGATCGTCACTGACGAGAAATCCCGGAAGAGCCAATCGATGGAGTCAGCGATCCGGGCTGCGGCATTGCGGGCACGTTCCACATTTTGCGGACTTAGTTCCAATTTAATCAATCATTCCTCCCATTACAAATCGTCGGGATCTTGTTTATCACCACCCCATATACGGGGGACATATTCCTTCAGCGCTCTATATCGTAGGGGCGCTTTCCCTCAGCACCCCATAAGCATATCGATCAGAGATTGGATTTTGAACACGGCTTTGCCGTCAAGGAAAACCGCTATCTCTCAGCGGGAGTGCAGGATGGTAACGGTGGTCGTCTTGGTTGACCGGCTGCTGACGATCAAGTCCTGAAACCCGCTTGCGATGATCTCCCGGGGTGCATGTTCCACCACGATCAGTCCGTCATCAATCAGCAAATCACTGTCATAGATGCCTGTCAGGGTATTATTTACCAGTTCCTTAGCATAGGGCGGATCGAGAAAGATGAGATCATAAGGAGATGTCGGGTCTTTCAGGTATGCCTCCACCCGGCGTTTATACAGGTGGCATTGGTTGCGCAGGCGCAGCTTGTCGATATTTTGCCGGATAATGGCGATGGCTTTATTGGAGAATTCCACGAAGTCCACCCACTCAGCCCCTCGGGACAGCGCTTCCAGACCCAGGGAACCGGTTCCGGCATACAGATCCAGGACCTTCAGTCCGGCGCAGTCCGGCAAAATGGAAAAGATCACTGCACGGGTATAATCAGTGGTTGGGCGGGTGGTGAAACCGGGGACGGAGGCAAGGTTCATCCCTTTGTATTTGCCGGAGATGATGCGCATCGATCAGGATGGTTTGTTGGTTTTGCGGGAGTGTCTGGGCTTCAGGTCGATCTCCAGTTGCTCCGGTTTTTTATCGAAATGCGGACAGGAGAGCAATTGAACGTAGATGGGCTGTTTACACTTACCGCGACAGCGCCGGCAGATGGGATTGATCTCCTCGGGTTTGATGGGCTTCATCAATCATTTTTACGACGGCGGTTCTGCATGTCCGCCACCAAGGAGAGAAAATCCGCCAGTTTGATATCCCGAAGCAGCGTATCCTTGCCATAACGGCTCAGAAGTGCCATGATCAGATCAGCGGTATTGAATTCGGTAGCGTCCTCCAGACCAAGGATCTCGGTTTGCTGGGCATGCTGTTCGATCTCGGAGAGAATACTCTGCAAGTCATTGGCTTCCTCGGGGGCGATCTCCACTTCCGGTTCAAAGACAAAGTCCGTCTCGTCCAGTCCTTCCTGCATCCGGTTCACGACCTGGGACAGATTGTCAAAAGCGCTGTGGTTCAATATCTTGAGATAGGCAAGCTCCTCCGGTGAAAAGAGTTTCTCGATCCGCGGATCATACCGGGCATTGGGATCGGTGAGGATTCTGAGGTGCAGCGCTTCGATCTTCTGCCGGACCGCCGGTGATGAATCGGTCTGACTGATCAATTCATACGCCGCCAGGGCATCGAGAAACTGATTCTGTTCCTCAAATAGTTTCGCCAGCGTCAGAGTGGGCATCCACCCCTGTTTGTCGGATCCGGTCTTCATGGTCTCTCCATTAAAATTCTTCCTTATTCGTACCCTATTTGGGAAGGCACGTAAACTGTCAATGAAAAAGCATGGGGAAATGATGATCGGATGCCTAATCAGATCCGTAAACGTGGGCGATTATTCTCCAGGGTTTTGGGTCCGATGCCTTTGACCTTGACCAGATCGTCCACTGATTGGAATGCCCCATTTGCCTCGCGGTATTCGATGATGGCGTTGGCTTTTACTTTGCCGATGCCTTTCAGGGTCATCAATTCCTCCAGTCCTGCCGTATTGATATTGACCGGAGCGGTGTTATCCGCCTTGGGTTTGGAAGAAGCCCTCGTTGTTACCGGTTTATCTGCTTTTATGCTGTCCGTTCCCACTGCCCCCGCAACCGCAAGTGTATCGGCACCAAAGAGAACCAGATAGGGTCTCATCTTGAGATAGGTCTTCTCGCCGATGCCTTTGATACTGAGCAGGTCGGAAGTGGAGCGGAAGGGCTCGGTATTACGGCGGTTGATGATATCTTGCGCTCTTTTGGCTCCGATGCCGGGAAGCTTGATCAATTCTTCAATGGCAGCGGTGCGAATATCGATCAGGACGACGTGATCCCGGCTTACTTTTTCTGCCAGCCCGGCACTGTTTGTGGCATTCTGTTTGGGTGCTGCCGGCAAAGGTGCCCATCCCGTCACATTCAACCCACAACCCAGGAGGATGAAGACGCAAAGGACTAACAACCCGCGTTGCTCCCCTGGCGTCAGGTAGTTCAACAATGGATTGCGGTTTTTCCGGACCAGCATGGCGTTACTCCGCTTGGGGGACTTTCTCCACCACGATATAGATCGCTTCGCCACTGGCAATGATCGTACCATCTGCATCTTCGATATGGGCCGCGGTTTGGATCGTACGTGTCTTGGCAACCTTGATCCAGGCGCTCACTTTCACCTTGCATCCAGTCTTCATCGGATTCCGGTAATGCGTGTGCATCTGGGCGGTAACAGCGATAACTCCTTGATTGATAATGGCATGTGCCATTGCTTCATCCATCAGCAGGGCAATGATCCCACCGTGAATCAGACCGCTGTACCCCTCATAATCGCTGGGACAGTCAAACTCCGCCACTGCCTGATCATTCTCCTGAAAGAACTTCAGTTTCAAGCCCTTCTTGTTTGTACTGCCGCAGGCGAAGCAGTGGTCATATTGCAGGATCTTCTGTGTCATCGGCGCAACAAATTGCACCTTGCCACTTTCCGTCAATGGAAATCTGCCCTAAGCATCGCTCTATGCTCCGATGCAACATAGATTAGCCGTGATTGGAACGCTCAGACAGATTCTGGGGCGGGGTTTGCTCCGGAATCTGTTTTTGCTGACTTTACCGCCCATTTATCGATCATACACCCGCGTTGTCCTGAGCAATTCGCCTTCATCACACCGGCACCGTTTTGCCCCGGCAACAGTAGGCTCAGGCATTCCACGACAACGACATCGACCTGCCCCTTTGTTAAGGAAACAACGGATCCCGTTCAAATTCATTAAATGTGCGAACAATTTTCACTACAAGTATGGGGTAGCCGGAAACAATGTCATCTGCTACTTGATCTTACACCAGTCACGAGGAACGCGCAAGATCGGAAATCCTCAAGATAAACCAGTGAAAAGTGAACTGGATTTTGCCCACCCCTTCTCTATCTGCCCCCTCTTAATCAAGGAGTAACATGGAGCAGCAAAGAAGGACACAGCGAAATCAATGAAAAAACACAAATGACTTGACGAATTGACAGGTCCCGCAATTTTGGGCTTCCAATCGTCAGGTAGTAGTTGAAGGAGAAAAAATGTATTTATCACGCTTTATGTGTCAGATTCTGGTAATCCTCGGACTGGTGGGTCTGGCTCTGTTCGCACAGAATGTGGCGACTCCAGTTTTAACGGATACAAAGATCAACGATCAGGATATTCTGGCTGAGTATCAGGGAGGCGTCATAACCCGCAAAGATGTGGATACCAGGCTATGGAAGTATCCTCCCCAGAACAGGGGTTATTTGAAAACGATAGAAGGTCAATTGCAGTTACTGGACGTAATGGCCACCGAACAGGTCTTTTACCTGAAAGCATTGAGAATGGGCATCGATCAAGATCCTACGGTTGCCGCTAAAATCGAAGAGACCAGAAAGCAGTTTTATATCCGTGAGTATTATAAGAAGAACGTGACTGAACAGGTAGAATTGACTGAAGCTGAAAAACAGCAGTATTATAATGAGAACAAACGAGCCTTCTTCGTGAGCCCTTATATCGTCATCGAGTATATCCAGACCGATAACGAAGCCAAAGCCAGAGAAGCAATCGCCGAGATCAGCGGTGGTGTCCCCTTTGGTGATGTCTCCGACAAATACTCCATAAACACCTATGCCAAGAACCTTAAAGGAGTGATTAAGAACATTCGCAATAACGGTCATATCCCCGGTTTGGGCAATGATGCGGTGCTGGATTCACTGATCGCCTCGTATCCAGTGAATGCCAGTATTGTTCATGGTCCTTTCAAGACCGAACTGGGCTGGCATATCTTCCGTATAACCGAACGTGTCGAAGGCAGGCAACGCCCCTACCTCGAAGTGGAAGCGGAAGTTCATCAGCGCTACCGCCCGATCAAGGAAGCACAGGTTATGGATCAGATTACTGCGATCCTGGTAGCCAAATACTCCGTGGTCGTCGATTCCGCTTTGATTGCCACAATCAATCTCATCGATCCCGTTAAGAACACGCACCTCATGAACCGAAAAGTGATCAGTGCTCCTACTCCAGAACTGGATATTACTGTGGAATACGTAATTACCAAGTTTACCCAAATGAGCCCCCAAGAACAAGTGTTTTACACCAAAGGTGGCGGTGCTCCGCAACTGATCAATCAGGAATTGCGCCGGAACCTGATGTATCTGGATGCCCGGAATGAAGGCTATGACAGATACTTTACCTCCGATGAGGAATATGTCCAGACATTGCGTTATTATGTCATAATAGAAGCCCATAAACGGCTTGTGTTAGATGCGATCGAGGTCACTTCTGACCAGGCACGCGATTATTACAATGCACATCTCGATGCCTATACCAATCCGGAGTCGCGTCAGATCCAGGTCTTGTGGTTTGACAATGAGAAGACGGCAAACAAGGCTTGGAAACGGTTTGACCGCGCCGCCCGTCGTAACCGGGACAAAGATATGGACCAGATCATCAAGAAGTTCTCCCTCCGTCCCGAGCAATCAATTCTGGACAACCAATATCGTAACGATATCGTGACAGGAGTGGGTCCAGATGCCGAATTTTCCAAGCGGATCTGGGATACTCCCATCGGGGGTGTAAGCCCTGTGTTTGTCACTGCCAAAGGCGAGCATGCTTTTTTCCGGGTGGTCAAGGAAAATCCTCCGGTCGTTAAACCATTCATCGAAGTCGAACCCCGGATCTATAGTGTGCTGAAGCGGGAAAATCAGCAAAGCAAGGAGCAAGAGGTCAAGGAGCAACTATTTGTTGAATTTGGTATGATCAAATATCCGGATCGGATCAGATTGCTGCTCACGGCGGCAGAATTGTTCAACCTTGCCGATAATGCTGCCCGGCAGCGTCAATTCCGCAATGCGATTGTTTATTACGACCAGATCTTGCAAAATTATCCCAATGGCGAGGATGATTACAAAGCTGCTTTTATGAAGGCATTTCTCATAGCCGAGGAGATAGACAATAAAGTACTTGGCCTTGAGCTATTCAAGGGCTTTATCAGGCAATTCCCTGAAGGTGATCTGCATGACTCTGCCCGATTTATGATCGAGATCCTCGAAGGCAAGGAAGTGCCCTTTTTTGAAAGCGATGATCCGGAATAGATCTTGGGGTTTCTTGTAAACCCTGTTCATGGTAACTCTGCCGCCCGCGGCCAACAGATGTTGACCGCGGGTTTTTTCCGACTGTAAAATTGGAGCAGAATTCTATTGACGATAATGAGACATTTGCCAGCATGAGCACACCAAAGGAACCGAGGTGCTTATGCGACTGGTGAGTTTACTGGATGCACAAACCATATACATTGAACATCACGAGACGACGCTTGTGCGGGTATACGCCAAGCTGGTCGAAAAGATCTGCCAGCACCACAACCTACCCGAATGTTGCAATCATCTCATGGACCTCATCCTCAAGCGTGAAGCAGAAGGATCGACCACCTATCCGAGTGGAATAGCCATACCTCATGTGCGTCTGGATAATCTGGATGATACGATAATCGGGATGTGCGTGTTAAAAAAACCTGTTGTGATCGGTGATATCTCCCTGAAAATGGTCATTCTGATCATCACAGATAAGAGCTCCTCCAAGCTGTATCTCAATCTGGTCGCCACCCTGCTGAAGCTATCACGTAATCCCGCCCAAATGTCGCTTCTGATGACGGATAATACTGCTCATGATGTGATCGGCTCATTCCGAATGATGGATCTTGTGGTCAAGGAAGACCTGACCATCGGCGATATAATGACCCAAGAGCCATTATTCGTCAGACCCGAGTCCAAACTCAGCGAAATGGGTAGATTGATGGCTGAACATGGCATATCTGTTTTCCCCGTGGTCGACGAGAAGATGCGCTTTCTGGGGGAAGCAAGCGTACTCAATTATCTCAAGGTAGGGATCCCGGAATATCTGTTGCTGATGGACAATCTACAATTCCTGCGCGCCTTTGAACCATTGGAACGGCTGATCGAAAAGGAGACTGACATCCAGGTCCGGGAGATCATGCAGAACGCCGATATTGTCCTCAGCCCGGAGACCTCGATCATCGAGACGGTCTTTGAGATGATCCAGCATAAAAAGCGCTTCTTCTCCGTCGTTCAGGACGGCAAACTGGTCGGCGTCATCACCGCCATGGATATCTACAGGAGAGTCATCCGGGCATAATCATGTTGATATTGATCTCCGCCCTGATCATCATGGGCATCACCTATCTCTTCATCGTCACCGAATGGATCAACAAGATGACCGCTGCTCTTTTGGGCAGTTTCATTTTCGTGCTTGCCGGGATCATGACCCAGGAGCAGGCATTCTCATACATCGATTGGAATGTGGTCTTCCTGTTGGTGGGGATGATGATCGTGGTGGCGATCCTGAAGGACACCGGCGTCTTCCAGTATGTCGCCATCAAAACTGCCAAAGCAACCCGGGGCAGACCGATCTGGATCATGCTCCTGCTGTTTGTCATGACCGCACTCATATCCGCCGTGCTGGACAATGTAACCACGGTAATGCTCCTGATCCCTGTCGTGCTCCTGATCACGCAGGAACTGAAGATCTCCCCCTATCCGTATATCATCAATATCACCATGGCATCCAATATCGGTGGAACCGCCACTCTGATCGGAGATCCGCCCAATATCCTGATCGGCAGCCGCACCGATCTGACCTTCATGCAGTTTATCTACAATCTTGTCCCTCCGGTGCTGGTCGTAATGCTGATCAGTTTGATCATGATCAGGATCTTCTACCGGAAACGGATCAAGGTCAGCAACCGCGACCGTGCCAAACTGATGGAATACAATGAACGGATCCTGATCAAGGACAGAAAGCTGTTGCGCCGTTCCTTGTATGCGATCTGCCTGATGCTGGTTCTCTTCTCGTTACAAGGCGTTTTGGCTCTGGAGTCCGCCACGATCGCCATGACCACCGCCCTGGTCATGTTGATCTTCAGCAACCGGAAGTATGTGGAACAGATCGTCAGTGAAGTGGATTGGGTGACCATCTTCTTTTTCATGGGACTCTTCATGATCGTGGGCGGGCTGAGCGAGACGGGGATCCTCAGGACCCTGGCTCACTGGATCGTCGAGGTGACCAATAATGACAGTAAACTGATCGCTCTCACCATCATCTGGGTTTCCGGGATCGCTTCCGCTCTGATGGGCTGCGTGCCTGTCGTTGCCACTATGATCCCGGTGATCAATGACGTCAATCTGGCAATGGGCGGAGCCATGGAAAACACGCTGTGGTGGGCATTGGCACTGGGATCATGCCTGGGTGGACTGGGTACTCCGATCGGAGCTGCTTCCAACATCGTAGCCATCGGAATTGCCAACCGCAATGGATTTCGGATCAGGTTCTTCCAGTTCGTCAAGTATGGTCTGATCTACATGACCATTTCGCTGGTGGTATCCAGCATCTACATCTGGGTCAGGTATCTGTAGATTATCGGATCTCGACTTCTTCCGCGTCCTGCCCGTAGATCTCCCTGAATCGTTGTTCGTCGATATCGGTCGGAATTCCCTGATACACCACTCTGCCATCCTTCAAAGCCAGTACCCGGTTACCATACTTCCGCGCCAGCGAAAGGAAATGCAAAGAACAGATGATGGTGATCTTGTCCTGACGATTGATCTCTCCCAGATACTGCATGATGGAATCTGCCGTCGCAGGATCCAGGCTGGCAACCGGCTCATCCGCCAGGATCAAAGAGGGCTGCTGCATCAAAGCACGCGCAATGGCAACCCGTTGTTGCTGACCACCGGAAAGGTACTTAACCTGTCTGCGGGCATAATTGACCAGTCCCACCCGCTCCAGATTGTGCAGTGCCAGCTCGTGCTCCTCTGTGGTGAACCGCGAGATCAGTCCATGGTACCCCAACCGCCCGGAGAGGACATTGGTAAGGACACTGAGGTTTTTGACCAGATTGAACTGCTGAAAGATCATCCCGATATTACGACGGATCTGTCTGATTTCACTCTGAGAAGCGTTAAATACTTCCCGCTCCTGGAACTGGATAGCTCCCTCATCCGGTTCAACCAAACGGTTGATACATCTGAGGAGCGTGGATTTACCCGAACCCGATAAACCCAGGAGAATCAGGAAATTGCCCTGCCAGACCTCAAAGCTGACATCCTTGAGCGCCCAATCCACGCCATTGTAGGTTTTGGACAGACCGGTGACGGAGAGGATGCGCATGAAATACCGGTGAGATTCCTTACTTCATCATCTTCGCCGGATCCATATCCAGCAGCCGCAGAGTGGTACGAACGATCTCATAATCGGCATCGCTGGCTGGTTCCAGACCGTCGATGTCATAGAGGGACTTGAGCGTTTGTCTGCCTTGTTCGATCGTAGCGAATTCCAGCAGGGCTCCGGTGATCCGGTCGCGGATCTCTACCGGGATATGTTTCCGGAAAGTGACGGTATCGTTCGGGATCCAATCAGTGTAACCGATGATGGAGATGCGGGAGAAGATGTCCGGATAGGTCTCGAGCAGTTTTTCCCGCGCATCTTTGGGCTTGCCGGTCTCATCCGGCGGAGACCAATAGGTGCAGGCAACATCAGCCCTTCCGGAATACACCGCCAGGATCGCCTGGGTATGACCTCCGGCAAAGAAATAATCCTGTGGCGCTATCCCTTTCTGCTTCAAGATGGCGGATGGATAGATATAGCCGGAAGTGGAGGCTGCATCCGTGTAGGCGATCACCTTGCCGGCAATATCTTCGATTCTCTCGATCCCGCTATCAGCCCGGACGACGAATTGCCCGCGGTATGATTTTAACCCGTTGCGCACCGTCATCAGTTTCACTTCGGCGTCAAACTTCTGTTTGGCAAGAATATAGGCATAGGTACTCAACCAGGCGATATCTGCCTGATAATTACCCAGCGCTTCGATCACTGCCGCATAGCTGGTCGGCACCGCCACCTTGAATTGCAGTCCCGTGGCTTGATGCAGATAAGCTGCAATGCCCTCGGCGCTATTGACGATCTTGCCCGCTTCCAGAGACGGAACAAAATACATCTTGATGGGATTATCCCTGCTCCCCAAGTTACGATTGGCTTTATTGATCCGGCCGGCTTCCGAGGAACAGGACAGCAACACTGCCAGGATCAAAGTCAGCCATGTTACGGCTTTGATGTTCATGCTCTTTCCTTATCATTGTCAAAGGGCGGACTGGTATTCACCCCTACGTTATTTTATCAGTCTGTGGCGCATATCCAGTCGTTTCCTCAATTTGGTCAACCTAAATTTCCGGGTCAGAGCCAATCCCAATCCTCAAACAGATAATCCACCAATACGATATCGCTCTTCCACTGATGCTTGAGATCAATCTGGGAATAGCCATCCAGCGTGATCCCCTCATAATTGAAGATATTTCCGGGCAACAGAGCGATCTCGTCGGGTCTGACTTCCGCCTGGGCAATGATATCGGCGTAGGTCAAAAGCCCGCTCACTGTCACCGTCCGACCCATAAAATCATTCTGCACCACGCTCACTCTAACCTTCAGCGGATCCAGTTTCGCCTGGATATACCGTGCCAGATCGTTGATCGCTCCGGCAGCCGAAACTCCCGTGATCAGCACCATATCCTTGCCTTTTTTCCGTAGTTCCTTGATCAGGGTGCGTTTTTTTCCTTTGAAGTTCTCCAGCATCATCCGCATCATTCCGATGCCATTCTCGATCTGGCAGAAGTCATCGTAATAAGCGCTTTCCGGGATCGCCCGTCCGGCGAGGATATACAATTCATCAGCACAGTAGATATTGTGTATCTCCAGGCGGGATTTGATCGTATCCACCTGATCGAGTGTGCGTTCCGCAACATCCGCAGTGACCAGATCGATCGGCAGAAGGTGTTGCCGGTGGCGGGTAAGCCCCACGGGCACGATCCCCACCGAGAGGACATTCAGATCCGGCTGGATCAGAGCCAGGATCGTATCGGTAAGCGCTTCGCCATCATTCCAGCCGGGAACCACGACCACCTGGGTGTGAAATCTGATCCCATACTCTGAGAGCCACTTCAGTTTTTCGATAATGTCAAACTCCTTGCGGTAGCCCATCAGACGGCTGCGTAACAAGGGATCGGCGGCATGAACCGATATGTAAAGCGGTGAGATGCGCTGATCGATGACCCGCTGATATTCGGCGGACGTCAGGTTTGTCATCGAGATATAATTGCCAAAGACATAGGAAAAGAGATAGTCATCATCCTTGGCATACAGATCCTCGCGCAAAGCGGGCGGCATCTGATCGATAAAGCAAAAGAGACAATGATTGTGACACCGGGCAAAGCGGTAGGGTTCCGGCTCCAGTCCCACTGCCTTCCCGGGTGACCGGAGGATATTGACCTTGCGGATCATGCCATCATCACCGAGGACAGTTAGGGACAAATCGAAGTCCGAAGTGTAGTATTGCAAGTCCCAGAAGTCGTTGATGGCGCTGCCGTTTACTTCCAGGATCCGCTCTCCTGCCCGGATCCCGCTTTTAGCGGCGAGACCACGGGGCAGGACATTCTGGACGCGGAGCGGCATGATCAGCGGAACCGGTAGTGTTTACGAACTGGTTTAATCACTTTCCACCGGCAGGACAAACCCTGCGGAAAAGTCACATAATCGCCTGCCACAATTCGAGTCACCTTGCCGTCCGGTGTACTGACCTCCACCTCCCCTTCCAGCATCAGACAGTCCTCGGTCGAATCATAATACCAGTCAAATTCGGATATCTCCTTCACCCAGACCGGCCACGACTTAACTTGATAATCACCGATCTCCGGAGCACTCAACTGGCGCACCAAAATTGCCATATTATCCTCCACTTTTATGGATCACATCTCTCATTTTCCATCAGTTACAATCGACTCATCCTTGTCAATCCTTTTCTTGCAACTGAGCTCAACTAACTGTAATTCCTGATAGTTAACCACCCGATTCAAGCAGTTGTCAGGACTGCCAACTTGACCCATTATCTCTGTAACCGAGATTCTCATCCAGGTAGATCAATCTCCGGGACGTTTCTCTCCCTCCAGTGTGCCGGCCTTAATCAAGTCATTATCCCCTCTTAATCAAGCGTTAATTATTAACGCTTGATTAACGCTTGATCATCACTTGATAAAGAGGGGCATGGAAGAAGGACCCAGGAAAGGGCTTGGGAAATTGGGCTGATCTGACCCCGGAAAAACAAGGCATGATAGCCGTGACCATGCCTTGTAACGGAATGCAGCAATGCCGTCTGTCAATTGCGGCTGATGAACGGCAGATAATGAGGTAAGTCTACTTCATCAGGATCATCTTTTTGGTATTGGAATAGGCGCCGGATTTCATGCGGTAGAAATAGATCCCGCTTGCCAGAAGGTTGCCCTGGTCGTCCAGTCCGTCAAAGACGAGGGTGTGTTCACCGGCTGATCTGGTATCCAGTTTCAAGCTGCGCACCTGACGTCCCTTCAGGTCGTAAATGACGATCTCCACTGGATTCTTGCCGTCGGTGGCAAAGCAGATCGTGGTGGATGGGTTGAAGGGATTGGGGAAATTGCCGGAGAGTTTATTGATCGCCGGGCTGTGGGTATCTTCATGGATGGAAACGGGTGGTTCAGCCAGATCATTGAGCGCTACATTGGTTGCCTGGAGGATCTCTTTGGTCTCGATATCCTGGATAAAGGCGACCAGTTCGCAGTGTTCGGGCACCCATAGGGCTTGGATCGGCAGGACGAGTTCGGTCACCAGGACATCCATCACGGGAGTGTTGAACAGGTCCATTGGCGTCCCTTCCACGCCGGGAAGCATGATGTGATTGACAAAGTTGAAATGCGTCTGTCCCTGCCAGTTGTATTGGATCTCAGATTCGGTGAGGGAAAAATGGAGAACGGTGTTTTCGTTGATCAGATTTGAGCGTTTTTGCGTCCAGACCTCGATCGTATAGGTGTCGCGGGAAACATAGCCGTAGATATCCAACCACAGCGGTGTTTTGATGGCATTGCGCTGTTGGAAGAGGGGCAGATAATTGTTGTACATGCTCTGGGTATTACTGCCGCCCACATATCTCAGGACACCGTCAAAGATCGCAGTGGGATATCCGCTGATGCCATAATAGGTATTGCGGAAATTGGAATAGTCATTGGCATAAGGATCGCCGTTGTGGTTTTCGATCACTGCCACATTGTATCCCATCGCTACCAGATCATCCGCACCCATGGCGGCACCGGGACAATATGGACACCAGCCGCCGGTACCGATCTCCAGCAGGACATTCTGGCGGGGAGTGGTGTAAGTATTGACCCATTTGTCCATGGTGTTGTTTGTCGGGTCGCCGTCCTCCACATCCTCCAGTGAGGTCACTGAGAAGCTAAAGCGATACATCTCGTCCGGTTCATCGAGGTACTGATCGGCAAAGACGAATGTCTCTTCCTGACCGGCTGCCATTACAATTGGGACGGGATATTCCTCATTAGTGAGCAATACATCCCAAAGATAGGTGGAAAGCGTGACCGCGGCGGTAAGCGTATTGATCCCGACATTCTTGATCACACAGGTGGGGAAAAAACCATCCCCGGGAACCAGTTGTGCTGCTCCAGGGACACCAACCACAGCCAGATCAAACTCGAAGGGGGTGTAGAGCTTGATATTATCAATGTACCAGTCATCGATATTGTAGGAATTCCCGCTGAAAAAGAAGGCAAATTGGAAGGTATTGGACTGTATGTCGGCGTTATTGATCTCGATTGTTCTCAGTTGGGGACCGATATTGCCGGTGGGATTGACCGACCAGACCGTCGTCCAGGCGCCGTTATTGGAACGCGTAGCCACTCCCACAGTGTAAGGTGTAGTATAATGATCCACGAAGTGCCGGAACTCGAGGAAAACCGAATTCTGTCCGAGAGTATTGAGTGGCGGAGAGATCAATTGGGATTGACCGTTAAACTGCGGCTGCCAGGTCAAGCGCGCTTCGGGAGATGTGCCACCGGCGTTATTGCCGATGTATCTGCTCCAGTTTCCGTTTTGGGCACTGATCGTCCATCCGGGTGGCGGAAAAGTGGTAGAGCTGAAATCCTCGGTCACATAGATATCTCTAACCGGCTCAGCCGTCAGGACGCCAAACGATAGCAGCACTCCCAGAAAAATCGTGATATTCATGATCATTTTGATCGTTTTCATGGTTTCACCTCATTATATGTGTTGATTTTGACGTAGTTACATGATGTAACAAGTTTCGCTCCAAACATCGGTATTAGTAAATTAACCAGTTTTTAATGCAATGCCATTCCCCGGTCCGCATCACCCAGCAGCCACCCCGGCACCTGTTCCACCAAGAGCATTTGGCGCAGTCGTGATCCTGATGGCGGAGATGATCCTCACGGTATCTGACGAAGCCCCTTTGCCAGATCGTATCAAAGTTGGTCTCCAGTACACTGCCCTCATAAAACTCGGCGGAATCAGGCATCTCAGGACAACCCCGGATCTTGCCGTCCACTCCCAGACAGCAGGCAGTTATCCCTACCGGACAGTAGGTGACAAGGTTCCTTGTTTGGGAGTCATATTTACCCAGATAGGGCAGGTTTTCACCGATCTGGATGCGGATCCTGCGCCTGGCTTGCCGGACAAACTCCAGGAATGCGATCAGGGTGGCTGGTTCGATCTGGAGTTCGCTCTTATCGGCTCTGCCAATCGGCATCAGAGGGATCAGCTTCCAATACCTGATGCCTTCGGAAAGTAAAGTGTTCAAAAGAGTTGGCAGTGTTTCGATATTGGATTTGGTGACCACCGTGGCGACCGTGATCAAGGCGATGCCGGCTTCCCGACAATTTCTGGCGGCGGAGACCGCCCGGTCATAGCTTAATTCATTATGTCTGATCCGGTTATGCGGGTCACGGTCGCCATCAATGCTGATCTGGACGGAAGATACTCCGGCTTGTGCCAGAGCAAGCGCCATCGATCCATCCAACAAAAACCCGTTGGTGGCGATGCCGGTATTGATCCCTACTGATCGGGCATGGTGTAAAACCAGCGCCAGATCCTCTCTCAATAAGGGCTCCCCTCCGGTCACGGCAAAGGTTCTTACTCCCAGGACAGCCAATTCACTGATCAAACTCACCACTTTATCGGTGCCCATTTCCCGGTCATATCTTTCTTTGGCAGCGCCGCAATGCTCACAGTTCAGGTTACAGCGGCGAGTGCAGTCCCACAGGACATAGGTTGGGGGGGATATCTGCCGGTCTGGAGAAAGCGCAGTTGAAACTGCCGGTAAAATGCGCTGAGTTGCAGTCGGGAGCGGGTATATTTCAGATCAAACAGAGAGATGGCGACTCCTATTCAAAACTCGAGGGAGGGCCATAGCAGATGACCGGATCGATCGGTCCCACCGGTTCTTCTTTCACTGCCTTTTTGCTGAGTGTGTCTGGCTTTTCCACCGTCTTCTCTCCGTTAAAATACTCGGGAGGACCATACACGACATCAGATCTCGATTTGCCGCCAAAAATCTGGCATCCGTTTAAGAGCATGGAGATCAGTAGAGTGAAATACAGACCGGCACTTAATCTCAGGATACGAAAAGAGGTGCTACGCCCGGTGCTTTTGTAATTCAACGCCAAAGATGTCAACACCAGTAACAATGCGATCAATCCCGCTGTTATCATATCAAACTCCTTGTCTTAGGGTGAGTATCTCGTACCTTGCCTGGGCACTGTAAAACTCAGCTTAGTTATGTGTCAAGCAGAATCTTCCGATCCTGCCCTGAACACCAGACGACAAAGCCCCTATCGGATCAGACTGCTTATGTGGCTTGGCAACGCTTGCGGATTTATAGCAGTGTTTCAGGGGTTAGAATTCGTCGCTATCGGTAAGCTCAAGCTCCATCTGGTCGGCGGTTTTCACGACCGCATTGACCACGGTACGCAGGGTTGTCAGATCGGATTCAGCCGCAATCTGAGCAGTGTAAACAGCGGTATATTTGTCCCCAAATTTCTTCACCTGCCAGAAGCCCAGCTTCATCTGACTGTTGTGCTCCAAAAGGCGGTTGGCGATATCAGCGCTAAAAGGTCTCTTGGATGTGTAGGCAAATGACCAGATCTCCCTAATCTCCAGGTGTGACAGATCTTCAGTATGTGATCTGATCCAGACGAGTTGATCTCTACCGTTTTCCGTATCAAAAAGTAGCTCAAAATCGCCATCGTCATCGATCGAGTATTTCCATCCCGATTGTTTGAGTACCTTTTCCACGCGCTGATCTGCAATCTCCGTCTTTGACCCCAGTTGGGCTGGGCTCTGAACGATGACAAAGAGCAACATGAGGATCAGTCCCATTGTTTTGAAAGAGTGTATCATAGCAAGAATCTCCTTTTTACTTGATTACTGAGGTACACCAAAGATAGCTTAACGGACATTTTGACACTCTGTCCGGCTCATGGCAATTCCACGGCTTGGTTTCTCACACTCTATTCGAAGTCCTAAGAACGGCTTTATTGTTTTCAGTGTCTGAATATAGTCCAGAAGAAACTTGGTTTTTTCTTACTTATCCTGTTTCGATCTGGGATGTCCTTTTTTGTAAGCGTCTTTAATGTCTTCAAGGGTAACGTGGGTATAGGTCTCGGTGGTACTGAGGGAGGCGTGCCCCAGCATTTCCTGAATGGCTCTCAGGTCTGCGCCGCGTTGTAACAGGTGGGTGGCAAAACTATGCCTGAGCGTATGTGGCGAATATCCTTTTTGCTGTGCCACCAACCTGATGTAACGCTGGAGGATGACGTTGATCTGTTTATTGTCAAATGGCTGACCGGTGCGGGTGATAAAGAGGTGCTTTTCATTGTCGGCGGGAGCAAATTCGCTGCGGATGTCCAGATATTCACGAATGGCTTGGAGAGCGTTTGATCCGACCGGAATGATCCGTTCCTTGTTGCCTTTGCCGGTGACCTTGACCAATTGCCTTTTGGGGTCGATGTCTCCGAGCCGCAATGCCCCCACTTCTCCGATCCGGAGTCCGGATGAATAGATCAATTCCAGGATCGCTCGATTGCGAATGCCATATTTGTCGGCTGGATCAGGGATACGGAGCAGCACCTCGATCTCTTCCTCAGTAAAGAAATGTGGCAGTTTCTGTTCAAATTTGGGACGTTGCATCTTGTCTATAGGATTGTCCTGGATGATCCCCTGCCGTTTACAATACTGGAAGAAGGATTTCAACGATGCCAATTTACGGGCAAGTGACCGGTTGCAATCGGGCTTGTCATGCAACTGCCTCAGCCAGTCCCGGATCTGGAAGGGAATGATCTCATCCACTTTGACCATACCATCTTCCCAATACTTGGTCAGGAAGGTATAACACTGCTCCAGATCGAGCCGGTAGCCGTCGATCGTCTGGTTGGACTTGCCCTCCAGGCGCAATGCCTGCGCGTGTTTTTCTATCAATTCCTGCATATTCATTGGGGTCACCAGGACACAGATTTTGCTTGCAGGATTTATTGTCACGAAAAAAATGGCGTTATCAGGGAGGAATTGATGAATCAGCATATCGCTCCAAGCGTCAAGATCGGCACGGAAGTCAAGCTGGGCTTCAATGTCGTTATTATGGACGGCGTGGAAATCGGTGACTACGTCAGCATCGCCAACAACGTTATTATCTATGAAAACAGCAGGATCGGGACCTATACGCGCATCGATGATAACACCATCATCGGAAAAAAGCCCTTGTCCTCACCGCGCAGTATCTTCAAACCGCCGGCAGAATTGAAGCCAACGGTGATTGGAGACGCCTGCCAGATCGGTACCAACGTCGTTATCTATGCGCAAGCAATAATCGGAGAACGCAATCTGATCGCCGATCTGGCTACCATCCGGGAAGATGTGAACATCGGTGATCTCAATATCATCGGCAGGAACGTGACCATCGAGAACTTTGTGAGTATCGGCTCACGGAATAAGTTTGAAACCAATTGTTATATCACGGCCTATTCCACTGTGGAGGACTATTGCTTTGTGGCACCGTGCGTTGCCACCAGCAATGATAACTATATGGCACGGGACAAAGAACGATTTAATCACTTCAAAGGTATAACCATAAAAAGTGGTGGCAGGATCGGCGTTCATGCTACCATCCTTCCCGGTAAAACTATCGAGGAAGATGGCACCGTGGCTGCCGGAGCAGTGGTGACGCGTGACGTTCCCGCTGCTCAAATAGTTGTTGGCAGTCCCGCCAAGCCGTTGCGGGATGTGCCGGAGGCGCAACTACTGAAGAATAATCTGGATAAGCAATAAAAGTTTGCACATACGGGCAATGCGGATTATTATTCAGGTATGGAGCAATTTATGAAGACGCTGATCATTATCCCGACCTACAATGAAAAGGACAACATCGAACGGTTGCTGAACATCCTGCTGGGGCTGTCGCCGGAGATCGAGGTCCTGGTGGTGGACGATGGCTCACCTGATCTGACGGGTGATATCGTGCACCGGCTACAGGACAATGAACCGCGCATCCATCTTATCCGCCGGCCTGGCAAAATGGGTCTTGGCTCTGCCTATGTGACTGGATTTAAGTACGCCCTGGCTCAGGATTTCCAGTACATAATGGAGATGGATGCCGATTTCTCTCACAATCCTCTGGATGTCCCGCGCCTGATCGAAGCGGCACAGAAATATGACCTGGTGATCGGTTCTCGCTATTGCAACGGTGTGAATATCGTCAACTGGCCGATCCGCCGTCTTCTGCTCAGCTACTTTGCCTCTAAGTACGTGAGAGTGATCACCAAGATGCCGGTCAAGGATCCCACGGGTGGGTTCAAGTGTTTCAACCGCAAGGTATTGGAAACCATTGAACTGGAGAAGATCCTCTCCGATGGCTATGCTTTTCAGGTGGAGATAAACTTCCGTGCCTGGGTCAAGGGTTTTAGCATCAAAGAGATCCCCATCATCTTTACCGAAAGAATCAACGGCGTATCCAAAATGTCACGCCGGATCGCCTGGGAAGCTGCCTGGATGGTCTGGCGTCTGCAGATTATGAAGCTTCTACGCTTGCTCTGACCGGCAGATCAGTAGTGAGATTTATCATCGGGCAATTCTCTTCTTGGACGATCGATGTTGTCGTGGTCACGAGGTTATCATCCGATCAGCGAATCGTATTTAGGGAGATGCCATGGACAGTTTAGCGCCTTATGTTGTAATCACCGACATCGGAAGCACCACCACCAAAGCGATCCTTTTAGACCGACGGCAAGGCACCTCCTCAATAGTCGCCTTTAGCCATTCTCCCACCACGGTCGAGAAACCCGTGTCGGATGTCAGATATGGTATCTGCCGGGCGATCCAGGCATTGGAGAACCAGAGCGGGATCCAATTGCGTGATAAGAACTCTGTAGAGCCGGACTTATCGCTCTCCCCGGAAGTGACTTACCTCACCACAAGCAGCGCCGGAGGGGGATTGCAGATCCTCGTGATCGGGCTTACCCTGTTTGATTCTGCCAGCAGTGCGCGACGTGCCGCTTATGGTGCTGGAGGCGTTATCCTGGATACCTTTGCCATTGATGATAAGCGACAGGCGATGCAACAGATGATGGCAATGCGCAATCTGCATCCGGATATGATCCTGCTTTGTGGCGGAACGGACGGAGGTGCGGTCTCGGGTGTGTTACGGCTGGCAGAGATCGTTCGAATCGCCGCTCCCGAACCAAAGTTTGCATCCGCTGGAAGGATACCCGCCATCTATGCCGGCAACCGGGATGCCGCACCTTTGATCGAGAGTTTGATTAGTGATGACTTTGACCTGCATATCCTGCCAAATCTGCGTCCCGAGATGGATCACGAAAATCTCCAGCCCACGCAGGATATGATCCAGCAACTATTTATGGAAAACGTGATGGAGCATGCCCCCGGTTATACGTATTTGAAGCCACTGGTCTCGACCAATATCATTCCTACTCCCGCAGGAGTACAAAAAGCGCTCTCCATCGCTACCGGCAAACAATCCCGCAATATCTTTGCCTGCGATATCGGCGGCGCAACCACTGACATCTTTTCCTATGTCAATGTCCACTTCCATCGCACCGTAAGCGCCAATCTCGGTATGAGTTACAGTGCTTTGAACGTCTTGAGAGAAAGCGGGATCAATTCGGTCATACGCTGGCTACCGGATCATATCAATGAGGACATGCTACGCAACTATGTCGCCAATAGAACCCTTGATCCCACCTCCAATCCCCGGTCTGAGAATGACTTCCGCATTGAACACGCCATTGCCCGGGAAGCGCTGTCCATGGCTTTGATCCAGCACTACCAGATGCACTACAATACAACCAAGATAGGATTCCTGGATAAACTGCGCAAATCCGACAACGACAGGTTTGAGGTGATCTTTGAATATGCGCGGGAAGAGCGAAAATACTGCTTTTCACCCAGTGATGTGGATGTGCTGATCGGTGCCGGAGGCGTCTTTGCCCATGCGCAAAAGCCAGAACAAACCATCATGATCCTGATCGATGCTTATCAGCCCAAGGGCATCACCGAGATCTGGATGGATCGCCATTTTATCAGTCCCCATCTCGGTGTATTGAGTGCGGTTGATCCGTCTGGGGCTGAGCATCTGATGGCAAACGCCTGTCTGGAGAAACTCGCTGTGCACATTTCTCCGTTGTTTTCGACCAAACAGCAGAAAGCGGTGCTACGAATGACCATTGATCCGGATGGCGAGCCCAGGGTAATGGAGATCATGCCCGATGAGTTTTACTACCTGAATGCCGGCACACAGCAGATCAATCTGGAAGCGCTGAACGGCGCAATGCTGGGCAAGGAGACCCTGAGCTCAAATCTCACCACCGACCTGCCTCTGATCATCGATACACGGATCAAACCCTACGCCCACCGGGATAAAGTAGAGCAGCAAATACAGCTCTATGAGGGAGACCATCCACTTGCACCCACCATCACCAATGTGATCGATGAATATGATTTGCACCCCAGCGAGTGGATCAGGGAGATCAAGCTCCCCTACAAGGGCGATGTCAACGTCTCTGCCGGTGACCAGGTCGAGCCCGACGACGTGGTTGCCCTGAACCGTTTTAATCCTCCCCGACTGTATATTCTGGATGCGCTGTTGTCCTTGAAACTCAAACCCGCCGTCATAGCGCGTTCCCTTCAGGTTAAGGTGGGAGATGTCCTTGATTTTAACGCCGCTTATGCCCAGGTTCCGGATGAGGTCGCACTACCTTCCAACCTCCGCCATGCCCGAAAACAGATTTCCCCTGTCCACGGTAAGGTCGAATTCGTCAACGCCCAATCCGGAATTGTGGTTTTGTCCGAGATTCAGGATTATTCCGCCAAGCCCGCAACCATCGATCTTGGTGAACGCTTAGGCGTTCCACCCAAGCTTGCAGCCCGTTACCTGACTAAAAATGTCGGCGATTTCGTTTATCGAAATGAACTGATCGCCAAGCGATTGGAGAGATACAAAGACAGCAACAGACCAGCACTGGTGATGGCACCGATCACCGGGACGATCACCGATCTGGATCGACAGACCGGACGCCTGACCATTACCTATCTGCACAAACCGATGGAATTTAAGGCACATGTGCGAGGGATCGTGACGGCGGTGCAACCCGAAGAAGGGCTCAGTATCCGCTATTCCGGCAGGCGTTTGACTGCCCGGATCGGATTTGGACAGGTGAGCCATGGAGAGATTGCCGTGATCAGGAGCCCGAAAGAACTCACCGATGCCGATCTGAAGGACAAAGTCCTTGTGCTTACCTTTGCACCGGATACTGGTTTTCTTCGTTCCTTAGCCGGCTCGGGAGCCACCGGCGTTATCATCTATATGATCCTCGCCGGGCAACTGGTCTCATACCTGGGTTTTGAGCCGGGCGTGATCAACACCGGATTTGAAAGCATCCCCTTGACGCTATTGATCCTTGGAGGTTTTGGCGAACAAGCAATGCCCCCGCGGATGATCGATCTGTTTAAGACCGGAGAGAACTGCCTGATCGATCCTCATACCCGCATCCGGGCTGGAGTGGTGCGTCCCTTTATCTGCCTGACATGATGCGCTCGGATCTGATTTGATCTGAACAACGCCGGCTTCACACCCGCCGGCTGATGCCTTCTCCGCAATTCCGGCATATCGGATAGACCTTCCGGTCGCTCAGGATCTGTTGCCGGATGGCGTTGATCCGATCTCCAAACCAGAGAGCCCCAAAGCCCTTGTCCCTGACGTTCCCAATCGGGAGCGAGAGGTCTTTGTCATAGCAACACACCGCCAGTTCACCGTCCCAATTCACCACCGGCTGCATCCATAAGCGATGGCAGCGATTCAAAAGCTCTGCCTTGATCCGATACTCCCCATTCTCTATATGATAGCGGGAAAAACTGCCATCCTGCGGAAGAAAGCGGGGCATGTCCTCAGGATGATATATCTGAGCGGTCTTAAATTCCAGCCGGTCAACCCCGATCGCCTTTGCCAGGCGTTTTACCTCTGCCACTTCATGCTCGTTGTGCTTCATCACGATAAACTGCCAGATGACATAGGGATGACGCCGGCGTCCGCGCAGCTGGACAAGATCACGCATATTCCGCATCACCAGCTCGAAATCGCCATTGACCCGGTATTGATCGTATGTAGCCCCAGATATCCCATCCATCGACACGATCAGATGATGAAGACCGCTATCCAGAATGCGCTGCAGATCGATTGGCATACTGAAATTGGTGGAGGTGAGGACGTACATATCACGCTGCACTGCAGTATTGATCATCTGCCAGATCCCCGGATGTAAAAAGGGTTCACCCTGATTCCAGAGGATGAGCATCCCGATCTGGCGATACACTTCATTGATCAATTGTCGGAAAAGCGCCATGCCCATCATCCCCCGTGGACGCTTCAAGTTACCATTGCCGCTGGGACACAGGGGACAGCGGAGATTGCACAGATTAGTCGGTTCCACCATCAACACCGGAGGATATAAGGGTTGCCATGCCTTGCCCCGGAGCAAAGACCGGCGATAGGCAAGCCAGGATCCCGCCGCCGCCTTTAGCCGAGATGGCGTCGGATAAGCCCTGCCGACGTCAAACAACAGCCGGAGCTTCATTTACCGCTGGTAAAGACGACCAGGAATTGCTGTCCCACGGTCAGTATGGTCTGATTTCCTCCATAGTTATACACGAGGTTGTTCTCGTCCATGATCCTTACCCGATAGAAGAACTGAGAAGTGGGCGTGGCATAATTCACCCGCAGGAACCGTTCTTCTCCCGGAGCGATATTCTCCAGCAATCCCACCACCTGATCATAAGCCCCAAAGTCCTGGTAGATCTCTGCCCTTACAATGTTCAGATCGCTGCTATTCAATATCTTGACGCTGGCACGATTGGCATCGAGAAAGACATTTAGTGTCTTCCCTGCCCTCACCGTGATTTGGGTGGAATCGACATAAACCTCTTCAAAATGATCGAATATCGTATATGTTTCCCCTATGAGTTTCAACCATGCTTGCTTCTTTACCTCCCCGCTATAAAAGGTCTGCGTATCGGTATCGATCTCAAAGACATGCTCACTATCGCCCGGGATAACGATCGTTTGTTCCCGGTCCACTGAGGCATACATTGGATAGTCGGTGCGGTTGATCACCCTGATCTTGCCACCGGATTCACAGGCGGCCAGAATGATCGCTACTGCCATAATGAGCAGCAGATATAGGATTCGTCTGTTCTTCATCTCTCGCTCCTTTGGTAAGCCACTGTCCTCCATCCGGCGATTAAGTCAAGAAATATCCGTAGCATGCCCAGAAAACTGCCCGCGGCGATTTTTATATTTGACAAGCTGAGTCAGACGGAGAGGATGGCACTCAGCCGATGCAAGGAGGTACTCCCATGGATATCAAGACATTTGGTTACCTGTACTACAAGAACCGCGGATTTGACCGTGAGCAGATCATCAAGGAAGCAGAGATCACAGCTGACGAGTATGATTTCTATGAAGCCAATCTCAAGGTCTTGTTGCAGGAGATCGAGAATGAACAACCCCGGGCGGAGTATATCGGTGCTGAATTTGTCCGCCTGACCCGATATATCTATTCCGAGCCCAGCGATCAGGAAAAGGACCTGTACCGCCCTGCCGCCGTCAAACCACGCCAGGGCGAGGTGATCGCCCTTCCCGATGTGCGTGAGGTGATCAAGCCGCGCCTGACCCTGGCGGAAGCCATTGCTACGCGGCGTAGTTTGCGTAAGTATGCAGATCTTCCCATTTCTCCGGATGAGTTGTCCTGGCTGCTTTGGGCAACGCAGTGGGTACGCGATCACCGCAGCAACGAAAAGATGGAGATCACCCTGCGCAACGTTCCCTCTGCCGGCGCTCGTCACCCTTTCGAGACTTTTATTCTGGGAAACAACATTGAAGGCATGGAAAAGGGACTGTACTATTACCACCCGATCAACCATGAACTCGTCGTTGTCACAAAAGGCGAGGAAATCGCCGCTGCCATTTATGAGGGCTGTTTCCGTCAGGAGATGCTCCGCACTGCACCCGTGGTATTTATCTGGACAGCGATCCCTTACCGTTCCGCCTGGCGTTACGGACAGCGCAGTTATCGCTACCTCTATCTCGATGCCGGGCATATCGGTCAAAACCTGCATCTGGCTGCCGAGGCGATCAAAGGCGGTGCCTGCATGATCGGCGCTTTCCTCGATGAACAGATGAACACGGTCATTGGCGTGGACGGCGAAGAGGAATTCGTCATCTACATCGCCACGGTCGGCAAAAAATAACGTCGGGGCGGTCTCCTTCACCGCCCTAAGCGAAGAATAGATTATGGACAAAACGCTCTACCTGATTGACGGCACCGCCTTACTCTACCGTGCCTACTACGCCTTTATCCGCAATCCGCTGATCAATAGCAAAGGGCAGAACACCAGTGCCATCTTTGGGGTGGTCAATTCCTTTCTCCATTTTTTGGACAAACTCGAACCCCGCCACATCATCATTTCCTTTGATCGCAAGGAACCCACCTTCCGTCACGAACGCAGCGCACTCTACAAAGCCAACCGCCCCCCTATGCCGGATGACCTGATCTCTCAGGTGGAGCCGGTGATGGAATTCTTCCGTCTCATCCAGGTGCCGGAAGTGGCGATGGAGGGCTATGAAGCCGATGACGTCCTTGCCACGCTGGCAGAGCGTTACAAAAGGGATCATCGCATCGTCATCGTTACTGGTGACAAGGATTATTCCCAGATCGTGGAAGAAGCCGTTACGCTGTTTGACCCGATGAAGAACATGACCATCGATCGCCAGGAAGTGATTCGCAAATACGGTATTACGCCCGAGCAGTTCATAGATTATCTTGCCCTGATCGGCGATGCCTCTGACAATATCCCCGGCGTCAAAGGCATCGGACCCAAGACCGCAGAAAACCTCCTCTCGCAATATCAGACCCTCGATAATATCTATGCCAACCTCGGTCAATTACCTGATAAAGTAAGGGAAAAACTGATCACGCACCGTGAGGATGCCTATCTCTCCCAGGATCTGGCATGCATCTGCCGTCAGGTGCCGGTAGAAATCCTGATCCCACCAGAGTTTAACCGGAGTTATCTCGCCGGAGCCATGGATCTCCTGACCGAGTATGAGATCCCCTCCCTCCGGCAGCGCCTCCATAAGATGCTCGCTGCCCTTGGTCATTCTCCTGAACCGACCCCTCCGGGACAAAATGATGCCCCCGAGACCCAAGCCGATATCTTCGATCTTGATGGTCAGAACGATGCGATCCAAACTGAAAGGGCGCTTAGGGATACCGCCCCTGCGCATAGCGCTCCATTCGAAGCGCGCTTGGTCAGCGCTGCTCATCTTGATGTCCTGATCACCGAGTTGCATAATGCCCCCATCATCAGCATTGATACCGAGACCGACAGCACCGATCCCGTCACTGCTCATCTGGTCGGGATCTCTTTCTGCACCAGCGATACCCATGCCTGGTACATTCCGCTGGCGCATGGTATGGTGGATAATGTCCCGCTGGCAGATCTCCGCCCCGGGATGATGGCTGCTCTTGCCGGTAAATTGCTGCTCGGTCACAACCTCAAGTATGATCTCATCGTCCTCCGGCGCAACGGCATGATCCTGACCAATCCCATCTTTGACACCATGCTCGCCGCCTACATCCTCGACCCCGGCACCAATCAATACTCGCTGGATAACTGTGCCCAGAAGGAACTCAGCCACGCCATGATCCCGATCAGCGACCTGATCGGCAAAGGCAAAAACCAGCTCACTTTCGACCTGGTGGACGTGCAAGCTGCCTGCCGTTATTCGGCGGAGGACGCCTGGGCGGTATGGCGGCTATATCCGATCTATCGTCGCAAGCTTGATTTTCAGGGGCTCGCCCCGGTCTATGACAATATTGACCTGCCCCTCATCCCCGTCCTGCAAAGAATGGAGGAAACCGGCGTCCGCATCGATCCTGCCGTCCTCAGCGCCATCTCCCATCAGATCAATCTCCGCCTCAAGGAATTGACCGGCAGGATCTTTCAGACCGCCGGCTATGAACTGAACCTCAATTCCCCGCAGCAACTGGCAAAACTGCTCTTTGAAAACCTCAAACTGCCCGTCCGGAAAAAAACCAAGACCGGCATGTCCACCGATATTGTCGTCCTGGAAGAACTCAGCGACGTTCATCCCATCGCCGATCTCCTGATCGAATACCGGCAGCTGACCAAGCTGGAAGGCACCTACGTATCCGCTCTTCCCCGCATGACCAATCCCCACACCGGCAGGATCCATTCCTCCTTCAATCAGACCATCGCCTCCACCGGACGGCTCTCCTCCTCCAATCCCAACCTCCAGAACATTCCCATCCGCACCGATATCGGCAGAGAGATCCGCCGTGCCTTCATCGCCTCCGATCCGGATCATCTCATCCTGGCAGCGGATTATTCCCAGATCGAATTGCGTTTGCTGGCTTTGATGTCCCGGGATCATGTCCTGCTCGAGGCATTTGCCCAAGATCTCGATATTCATCGTCAGACCGCCGCCTACATTGCCGGCAAGCCCCTGGAGCAAGTCACGCCCGAAGAAAGACGACAGGCAAAGGTGATCAATTTCGGCATCCTGTACGGCATGGGCGCCGTGAAACTATCCCGTGAACTGGACATCACACAGATCCAGGCAAAACAGATCATTGCCAATTACTTCCAGCGCATTCCCGGCATCCGCAGTTTTATCGATCATTGCATCGCCCAAGCCCGCATCCATCGCCACAGCGAGACCCTCTTCGGCAGGCGTCTCTATCTGCCTGCCATTGCCAGTTCGAATAGCCGTCTGCGCAGTGAGGCAGAACGCATCGCCGTCAATATGCCGATCCAGGGTACCGCCGCAGATCTGATCAAGATCGCCATGATCAATATCCATCGCCGGATCGACGGAATGGACGGGATAAAAATGATCCTCCAGGTGCATGATGAGCTGATCTTTGAAGTCCACCGCGAGCAACTGGAACAGGCGATCCCACTCACCCGCC